>QZKZ01000239.1 GCA_004796465.1 Desulfovibrio sp. | reverse complement strand
GTTCACGGGCGCTTGGACCATGCGCGAGTTGATGCGCATGAGCCGGCGCTTGAGGCTGTTCTTTGTGGCGAAAAACGCGTCAGGGTCCTTGAGGGTGATGCCCAGATACCGCTGGCCCATGTATTCGTAGACCAGCAGGTCCTGGATCTGGGGCCACGGCACGAGCCCGGCCCCGGCCATGGTCGCGTTGTCGGTCACGCCCTGGGGACCGACGAGGACAGCGGGCTTGGGCCAGATCAGATTTTTGGTCAGGTAGATGGCGATCATGCCGAAAAACAGGATGGGCAGGCAGCACAGGACAATCAAAAAGGGAACAGCCGCGTCGAGATGGTCCAGGATGATGATGAAGCTCACCCCCAAGGCCACGAAAACCCAGGCCCCGATGCACGAAAACAGGGTTTTGCCCCGCGACCGGGCCACCACCAGGGAGTTTTTCCTTTCTTCAATGGTCATGGAAAGATGTCCTGAAAAGGCCCGCCAAGGAAACATGCCCTGGCGAGCCTCGGAATTATGCGTATTTCGCCATGATCGAGGACAGGGTGTCCATGGGCACGGGTTGTTTGGCCAGCGGTCCGGCGCTCACGGCCGGGATGCGCGAGCCCAGCCTGGGCCGGTCGTTGCGGTAGATCACGCCCAGGGGGATCTTTTCACCGAATTCGTAGGCCTTTTCCATGGCCGCGCTCCAGTCCGTGGGATCGTAGCTTTCATCCAGCTCATAGACCCGTTCCCGGTACCAGGAAAAGGTGTTGGTTTTGTTAAAGGACACGCAGGGTTGGAGGATGTCCACCAGGGCAAAGCCGGGATGTTCGATGGCTTGTTGGATCAGTTTGACCAGCAGCTCGCCGCTGCCGGAAAAGCCCCGGGCCACGAAGGACGCCTTCATGGCCACGGCCACGGCGATGGGATTAAAGGGCGAATTCATGACGCCGCCGGGCTGGGCCTTGGTCACCTGCCCTTCCATGGTGGTGGGGCTGGCTTGGCCCTTGGTCAGGCCGTAGATTTGGTTGTCGTGGGCCAGCAGGGTGATGTCCACGTTGCGCCTGAGGGCCGCGATGAAGTGGTTGCCGCCCTCGCCATAGCTGCAGCCGTCCCCGCTCTCCACAACGACTTTCAGCTCGGGATTGCTCAGCTTGGCCCCTTGGGCCGCAGGCAGGGAACGGCCGTGCAGGCCGTTGAACACGTTGGCGTTGAGGTAATGGGGCGTCTTGGCGGCCTGGCCGATTCCCGAGACCATGAGCACCTGGTGCGGCTCAAGGCCCAGCCCAGCCAAAGCGGTTTTCACGGACTTCAAGATGGCGAAGTTGCCGCAACCCGGACACCACGCGGTTTCATACTCGCCGTAGGCTTCTATGGAAACATCTGGGGAGGCCATGGTGACTTCTCCTCGGTTGAAGATGGCTTTCTCGAAATCATGCGCCGAGTTGTTCCAGGATGGAGGCGGCGGTAAAGGGCCAGCCGTCATAACGCAGGACCTTTTGCGCGACCTTGTACCCGGTCTCGCGCTGGAGCAGGTCAGCGAATTGGCCTGTGGCGTTGGACTCCACGCACGCGACCTTGTTGGCTGCTTCAAGCTTGGGCAGCAGGTCCTGGGCATTGAGCGGATAGACCTGGCTGAAGTGCATCACAGCCGCGCTCGTTCCCGTGTCCCGCAGCTCTTGGGCTGCCTCCAGCACCGCGCCTCTCGTCGATCCCCAGCAGACCAGGAGCAGGTCCGGGGTCTCGTCGCCCACATATTCGGGCGGGATGACTTCCGAGAGCAGGCCTTGGCCCTTGCGCATGCGCTTGTCCTGCTGGGCCACGCGCACCATCTTGTCCTCGGTGATGTGGCCGTCCGGGGTGTGCTCGTCGCTGTCCGCCACCACCAGGGCCCGCGACATGCCGGGCACGGCCCGGGGCGAAACTCCGCTGTCCGTGATGGCGTAGCGCTCGTACTTGGCGGCCTCGGCGTCGTCCATCTCCATGAGGGGCAGGACCGGCTCGGGCAGCGCGTCCAAATGAAAAGGCTCAACCGCGCGGAAGGAGTCGGCCTGGAACTGGTCCGAGAGCACGAACACCGGGCTCTGGTATTTCTCGGCAACGTCGAATGCCTTGTGGGTCAGGTCAAAGCACTGGCCCACGGTTCCGGGCGCATAGATGGCCCGGGGAAATTCGCCGTGGCCCGCGTACAGGGCCAGGTTGAGGTCGGCCTGCTCGCTGCGGGTGGGCAAGCCTGTTGCCGGGCCGGGCCGCATGACCAGGGCAAAGACAATGGGCTGCTCAATGATGCCGGCCAAACTCACGCCTTCGGTCATCAGGGCAAAGCCGCCGCCCGAGGTGGGCACGATGGTGCGCGCGCCGGCGAACGAAGCGCCCAGGCCCATGTTCACGGCCGCGATTTCGTCCTCGGCCTGCTCCACCACCACGCCCATCTTGGCGCCGTAGCTGATCAGGTTCAGGGCCACGGATGTGGACGGGGTCATGGGATAAAAGGAGCAGAACTTGACGCCCGCTGCCAGCGCGCCCAAGGCAATGGCCTCGTTGCCGCTGAGCATGAGGCGTCCTTCCCCTCCCTTGGCCGGAGGCAGGTCAGGGAAATCCGCACCTGACTCATTGACCCAGGCCATGGCCTTGTCCAGGACCTCCACGTTCTGGTCCACGATCTCCTGGCCCTTTTTGCCGAAGGTATCGTTGATCAGCTTGGCCGGGATGTCCCGGTCCAGGCCGAGCAAGGCCGCGAGAATGCCCAGGGCCGCGATGTTGGTAAAAATGGCCTTGGGCGCGATCTCCTTGAACGGCACCTTGATATGGGGATAATCGCCCGCGTCCAGTTCACTGTCGATAATGACCAGGCCGTTGTCTGCCAGGTCGCCCGCATGCAGGACCACGGTCTCCTGGGCCAGGGCCACCAGGATGTCGATGCGCTCGATGGGCGCGGTGACCGACTCCGTGGAGGTGCGGATGGAAAAAGTGTTGTGGCCGCCGCGGATGCGGGACATGTAATCTTGGTGCACGGTAATTTCGTAGCCGCCGCGCACCAGGCTTTTGGCCAGCATTTGGCCGACCGTAGCCAGCCCTTGGCCCGCCTCGCCGCCGATGCAGATGTTCACGCTTGCGTCGCTCATGTACGCTCCTTGCACGGGAACTCGATTGTGTTGGGTTACAACGCGGCAGGGAAGCAGTACTTCCAGCCGCGCCGTGAGTAGTGCGATTCAGCTCTCACCAGGCCTTTTATGCGCCGTCAAGGCCGCCTCGGCCCTCGCCGCGCGCCCAAGCTTCGGGGTCTTCATAATAGTACTGCATGTCCGCCAGGAGTATGGTGTGGTTGCGCACATCCCCGATAATGTGGACCAGGAACTGCTTTTCCACCTCATCGTCGGCCTGGCCTTGGGATTCCTGGTAAAAAGCGAGAATGGCCTTTTCCATGGAGATGGCTTTTTCCAGGGCCGCTTCCTCGGAGGCGGGGCAGGACGTGGGATCGTATTTATCGGCCATGGCCTTGAACGCCGCAGACACGTCCTTGGCGTCCTCGGCAGGCAGCAGGCAGGCGTCGATCCAGGTCTGGCCTTGGGCCAGGTTGTCGTGCACTTCCTTGAGCCGGTTCATGTGCGCGACCTTATCGTCCTTGAGCTGGCTAAAGACGTCGTGGCCCAAGCCCTGGGCGCACGAAGCCAGGGTGGCGTCATAAAAGTCCACAGCGTTTTCCGCAAGCTCAAGAGCCTTGCAGAGCATTTGTTGCGAGCGGTCAGACATGGCGGCCTCCCTTGGTTGGGGTCCTGTGGGAAAAGGCCGGGAGCGCTTTCCGCGTCCCGGCCCGGTCGGTAAGTCTTACGCGGCTTCAGCGGCGGACATGGTGCGCATGCCCATCTCCTTGTCGATCATGAACAGGCCTTCGCCGCCCTCGCCCACGAGCTTGAGCTTGTCCACGGCTTCGCCCACGCTGGCTTCCTCTTCCACCTGCTCGGTCACGAACCATTGCAGGAAGATGTTGGTGGCGTGGTCGCGCTCGTCAATGGCCATGTTCACCAGGTCATTGATCCGCGAGGTCACGAGCTGTTCATGCTTGAGGGTCTCCTCAAAGGCGTCCAGGGGCGATTGCCAGGCGTTGGGCGGCGCGTCCACGGCTTGCAGGGTGATCTTGCCGCCGCGTTCCAGCACGAAATCATAGAATTTCATGGCGTGTTCCAGTTCCTCTTGGCCCTGGAGGCGCATCCAATGGGCGAATCCGTTGAGGCCGAGGTCAGAAAAATACGCGGACATGGACAGGTACATATACCCGGAATACAGCTCCCATTTGATCTGGTCGTTGATGGCGTTGGTCATGGTTTCGCTGAGCATGGCTCTCTCCTTGAGGTTGTGGCTTGAATCGAGTCTGGACAACGTTTCGGAAGAATATAATGGCCCTTGATTTTTTGGCAATACACTTCTTTGTTTACAGCTCAGGGACAGTTGAGGCATGTTGCCTTGGCCATGTGGGAGTTCACGCCACCCAGCCGGGGCCCCCGGCCCACGACCATGCCCTGCCGTAAGTGCGGCCACAACGTGGAGGCCAGGCGCACCTGCTTCACGGTTTACCTGTCCTGCCCGGATTGTGGTTCACGTTTCGAGGTGGAGGAATACGTCCAGGATATGGACGAGGCCTTTGAAGACTACCTCGAAAATGTCTTTTGCAACCGCATCTGAGTACAATGGATTAAAAATAGCCCAGGCCGTGCAACTGGGCCAGGATCGATTCCTTGTCCGGATCGCGGCCCGCGCGTTCGTCGCCCTGGCCCGCGTCCATTGGATTTCGCGTGCATGGGCCGCAGCCCAGGGAGCGGTAGCCCAGATCGTAGAGCGGGCAATACGGGATACCGCGCTCCGCGGTCACGGCCCAGACATCGGTCTCGGTCAGCTCCAGGATCAGGTGTACCCGGCTGTGGGGCGGCTCCAGCATGGGCTCGATCCATGGCCGATCCAAACGGCTGGGGTGCTCGTCGCGGCGCACGCCCGTGATCAGGGTGGCGATGGCGTTGTCCGCGATGCCCTGCTTGAGGGGAGCGATTTTGCGCAGGCCGCAGCATTCCGCCTTGTTGGCGGGCACGGCTGCTTGCTCCTGCTCCGGGCTCAGGCTGGGCCGCACGACCTGGAGATCAATGCCCCACTCCCGGGCGATCCGGTCGCGGAACTCGATGATCTCCGGGAACTCGTGGCCCGTGTCCAGGTTCAGGGCGCGGGGTGTTTCTCCGGGAAAGTGTTCGGCCAGGAATTCGCGCCACAGGTACAGGGCCAGGGTCGAGTCCTTGCCTCCGGTCCAGGCCACGGCGGTAGTGCCGGGGGCCAGGTTTCCCGCATCGAGCAACCGGGCCAGCCGATCCCGTGCCTGGGAGATTTTTTCCTGTAGGGTCGCGTTCATAGGGGAGTACCCTCAATCCGGTGTGAAATGCCGGAAAAAGTCAAGGTGTCCGGGACGTTGTTACCGGCAATCAGACAAGGGCGCAAGGCTATGGCCAGAAAAAAAGGCCTTGACGGACCCGGAACTTGGGAATATGAGTCTCTTCTTCAACGTGCGCCCGTAGCTCAGCTGGATAGAGCGCCGGACTACGAATCCGTAGGTCGGGTGTTCGAATCGCCCCGGGCGCACCAGAATATTAAGGGTTCCGAGAGATTCTCGGGACCCTTTTTTGTGTTTCCTATAGGTATCATTGCCAAATGGGCTCCGGCTCCATACGGGCCAATACTTCGGCAGTGGCTCCCGGCGTGGGGAAAGAGGCTTCTTGTTCAGGGCTTTCAGATTCACTGGCCTGGAAAGCCTCGCCACTGCCTTGATTCTTTTTTCCGATATGAAACTGTGCTAGGATCATGTGGAGCCCCTGGCTTTTTGCCGTTATTATGCCAACCATCTCAACCTGTTCGAGCCGCTGCTCCCATGAGGGGGTGTCGGGGTACGCAGGACTTGGACCAAGAACAATACGTAGGAAGACCAAGGAGAATGATGCCATGCTTGGAACACATCGATTGATAGCCGGTCTGTTTTGCATCCTTGTCATCTCTCTGGCCACCCAGGCCCTGGCCGCCGAGGACGACTCCATGGGAATAATCGAGTACAACGGGCTGGAGTGGTATGTGGGGCCGAACAATGTGGATTGGATGGCAGCCATGACCTTCTGCGAGAACCTGGCCGAGGATGGCGGGGGGTGGCGCATGCCCACGCTTGAGGAATTGCGGGGTTTGTACACGGGCAGCCAAAACAAGGACAGCCATCATTCCCTGCCTGAGGCTTTTATGGGGAAGGAACTGGATATTTGGTATGCATGGTCGGGCGAGACCAGGGATGATTCGAGTGCTTGGAGCTTCAGCTTTTCCACCGGCGAGGAGGATTGGGGCGCTTACGGCCACTTCGGCGGCAGCATCAGGGCCTTCGCGGTTCGTTCTCCAAGATAGGGTAATCTGAAATTCGGGCTGAATCCTGTGCCCCCGGCGGCGCACCAGCCAACCATGGGCTTCTGGTATTTTCTCCGGAAGCCCTTTTTTATCCTCCCCGCCTCTTCTCTTCCTCGCCACAGCCCCACAGCTCAGGACGCTGGAACAATGACCATGAACTTCTTATAGCTCGGATCGTCATAGTCCAGGATGGGCGCGTCAAAGTCGTACCAACCGTCCTCATCCCCTTGATGCCCCATGTTGATGTGCACGAAAAATATGCCGTCCCTGTTTTCGTATCCATCAACAACAACAGCATGATACAAATCCTTGTCCAGATCGCGTAAATGCATCATAAGCGGACGGTTGGAGTTAATTTCATTTATAATAATGTTCTTTAATTGCTCCATACTATGCGTAGAGCTTTTATACACAGTGGCAGTGCATTCATAGTGTTGAGAAACAGCCTCAGCCCTTTCAGCGTGCCTAAGGACATATGATCCAGTATCGTAGTCCTTTTGGATTACCGTGGCGACATAATAGACATACCGAGTGACTTCATCAATCGATGTCTCTGGAGTATTATCGTTGATAACATTGACGAATCTACTCCAATCAAAGGTTGTAGCGTCAAAGTCCTCGTCAATGTGATAACCTGTTGATGTTGTGTACTCAACACTGCCCGAGGGAACCAAACGATGATAATACAGTATCTGCGCAATGGCAGTGGACCAACAGCCCAGCCGAAAATTGCCAGGGGAAAAGCGTGCGAACACCTCTCTCTGCCCCCACTGCGTGCGCAGGGGAAGGCCGGATGGCGTTTCATCATGGGCAGCTCTGCTTTGCAGCAGGAAACCTTGGGATGGAGCTTGAAGAGGAACGAAAAGACTTGCCGCTAACAGCACCAGGGTGAAGACGACCATGTGGAGGGTTTTCATGCCTGGGGTGATATAATAATGTTTGGGTGTGGTAAAGGCGTGGCGGCAAATTGATCGGCACATGTTGGGAGGGAACAGTTCGGGCAGGCAGCTTGAGAGATATTGAACGTGAGGCCGTGATTCGAAAACCATCTCCCCTGTCCGTCATCCCTCTCAAGAAAGGACGTTGACATCTTCAGCGTCCCAGCTACAAAGAATGAATCCATGCAACCCCTTTCAACTCAAGGAGAGTCCCGATGAAATATTCCCGCATTTTGGCCTGTTGCGCCTTGTTGGTGATGGTCGTTGCTGCCGCGCCCGCCCTGGCTCAAGATATTTCCGGCACCTGGATGGACCCGGAAATCCAGACCATCTACGAGATTCAAAACACGGGTAACGGGTACCAGGTCGTCTTCTCCCAAGACCTGCGTGACGGTGAAATCTGCCAGGTCACGGAATCCACCTATGTGGGCGGCCAGTTGCAGTGGACCATCTTGATTCCGTCCATGGGCTACTACCTGTCCTACAAGGTCACCGGCTCGAGCGGCAACCAGCTCTATACGGAATGGTGGGACAACCAGGGCGCCTCGGGCACCGAGGTTCTGAGCCTTCAATCCGGCGGCGGCAACGTCGGTGACGGCGGGAACGTGCCTCCTGTGGGGGGCGGCGGCGCTGCTCCTTCCACAGGCGGCGGCAACCTGAAGTAGTTGCGCGAAAAGAACAGCGTTTTCAGGGACGGCCTCGGCCGTCCCTTTTTTTATGGCGTGGCTGGGCCTTGAAAGGCCCGGAGTTCATCGAATTTCACCTGGATCGCGCCGAGGTGGTAGGCAGTGTGCGTCAACACCCCCACCGCACCCCACGCCGACTTGGCGTCCACTGGCGCATTGGTGGTAATGGCGGTTTTCAGTGCGTCGTGATGGCCACGAATCTCCTTTTGGAGTTGTCGCCATTGGTCGTCATCCACAATGTGCTGTTGCCAACTGCGCTTCCAGTCGTAGGTGATGTCCCGTTTTCCCTGAATCCACTCATGAAAGGCGTTCAGGCTGAAGGCAACGTGCCGGGCATGGGCGGCAACGGAAGCTCCGGCTGCGGGTTGTGATGCCTGTTCCGCCGAGAGCTGTTCCAATAATCCCAGAAGACCGTTGGGGCCCGGCTCAAGAAAGGCTCCGGCCTTGTCCGCGCCCAAAAAGCATTCATCGAAAATCCGCAGCAGTTCTTCCACAATGTGTTGCGCCGTGAGTTCTGACGGGGGAGTCGTGTCCATGGTCGCCTCGCTGAAAAAGTGTGCAGGCCGCACTATGAAAAAAAGCCCGCCCCCTGGCAAGGGGACGGGCTCGCACAGCTTGTTTCAGCGTGGGCGATTACCAGCGCTGAGGACGAGGACGAGCCTCGTTGACCTTCAGGCTACGGCCGCCGAAATCCTTGCCGTCCAAGGCTTGGATGGCTTCCTCGGCGCCGCCTTCCATCTCCACGAAACCAAAACCGCGGGGACGACCGGTCTCGCGGTCGGAAATGAGCTTCACGGAAATCACCTCGCCGTATTCGCTGAAGGTGTTGTGAACTTCTTCCTCGGTGGAGCTGAAGGGCAAGTTGCCCACATACAAATTCGTCGCCATGTGCATGACCTCTCAAACAATCAAAGAAAAGGGTGATGGAAAAATTGAGCTGAAGGCGTCACGGAAATAACACTGATGCACCGTCAAAGGCTCAATGGGCAAAGGCGGGGAAAACAGAGGCGAAAAAAGGCTTTCGATATCAATGCATTTCCAACGCCAGGACCGGCACTCTCTAGCCTGCTCTCGGGAACGAGTCAAGATTTTTTTATGATCTGTAATACTTTTACCAAATAATAAGTCGTTGCGTCCGAGGCCCTTTGCGCATATGGTGCCGCACCGGACTGCGTGCATGGGGGGAGTTTCTTGTTGTTCCATCTCCATGATTCCAGGGTCATACGACCCGCGCAACCGAGCTGGGAGCTGTGTTCCGGGCTGTTTTCACAATGGCCGCCAGGAATCGTTGCGTATTTTAAAGTCTAACCTGCGCCGAGTCACGCTAACTCCGGCCCCTGATCCTTTCCGCCCCTTCCCAGCGGGACGCTGACCAGGACTGATATTAACCGCCGGCTGCGACCGGTCAGCGACCCCTTGCGATTTTCTTATGAAGCATAATGTGTCATCCATGCCGGGAGGCGCGGCCAACGCGTCCTCGGATTCCCTCGGCGAACAACAGGGCGCGGGCTACAAGCCGCCTCGGTTGCGCATCCGCGACCTGAGCGTGGAGCTGCCGATTATCCAGGGCGGCATGGGCATTGGCGTCTCCTTGTCCGGCTTGGCTTCCGCCGTGGCCAGGGCCGGGGGCGTGGGCGTCATCGCCACCGCAGGAATTGGTTGGGATGAGCCTGACTTTCATACCAAATACAAGTCCGCCAACA
This sequence comes from Desulfovibrio sp., assembly GCA_004796465.1. GTDB lineage: Bacteria > Desulfobacterota > Desulfovibrionia > Desulfovibrionales > Desulfovibrionaceae > MADRE1. Next base: position 939 of record QZKZ01000239.1, on the reverse strand, counting down.
ACCGGGCCCTGCGGCGGCATATCCGCGCCGTGCGGGAAGCCGGACCCGGCGTCCTCGGCGTGAATATCCTCGTGGCCCTGTCGAATTATAATGACCTGGTGACCACGGCAGTGGAAGAAAACGTTGATTTGATTATTTCGGGGGCGGGGTTGCCTCTGGCATTGCCCGAACTTGTGCCCCCGGACGGCCCCAAGCTGGTGCCCATCGTATCCTCGGCCCGGGCCGCCGAGATCATCTGCAAGAAGTGGAAGAACCGTTACGATCGCCTGCCCGACGCGTTCGTTGTCGAAGGCCCCAAGGCCGGAGGCCACCTCGGGTTCAAAGCCGAGGACCTGGACCAGCCGGAGTTCGCCCTGGAAAAGATTCTTGTGCCGGTGGTGGAAACCGCCCGCAAGTTCGGCAATATTCCGGTCATTGCCGCGGGCGGCGTTTACACGGGCGCGGATATCCACGCCATGCTCCAACTGGGGGCCTCGGGCTGCCAGATGGGTACCCGTTTCGTGGGCACCGAAGAGTGCGACGCTTCGCCCGAGTTCAAGCAACACTACTTGAGCGCTAAAGCCGAGGATATCCAGATCGTGCAGAGCCCGGTGGGACTGCCCGGCAGGGCCATCCGCACCCCGTTCGTCAAGGACTTGGACGGCGACAGCCGCCAACCCGAGTCCTGCCCCTTCTACTGCATGCGTGGCTGCAAAAAGGAAGACGCGCCCTTTTGCATCACCCGCGCCCTGATCGAGGCCAAGACCGGCAACTTGCAGGATGGGCTGGTTTTTGCGGGCAGCAATGCCTGGCGGGTCGACTCCATTGTGCCCGTGGCCCGGCTCATGGCAGATCTGGTGGCCGAATACGAGGCGGAAAGCCGCCGCCACGCCCAAACCCAAGAGGCCGAGCCCTCGCCCCTGGCCGGAGTCTCCGGACTGTAGCCAACCGCCCTCCCCC
>QZKZ01000204.1 GCA_004796465.1 Desulfovibrio sp. | reverse complement strand
GGCCAGAACGAGATCGCCACCAAGAAGGCGACCGAGATCGTCAAGATGAACGTGGCCAAGGCGCGCCACCTGCAACCCATCGAAACCGACGCCGTGGACGTGACCCCGGCGGCCATGGTGATCGGCGGCGGGGTGGCCGGCATGACGTCGGCCCTGGCCCTGGGCGATCAGGGCTTCGACGTCCACCTGGTCGAAAAGGACGCCCGCCTCGGGGGTCTGGCCAACGACGTTTACCGAACCCTGGACGGCAGCGATGTCCAGGCCTTTGTCCGCGAAAAGGTCACCGCCGTCGAGACCCACGATCGCATCCATGTGCACCTGGACACGGAAGTGAGCTCCACGGGCGGCTTTGTGGGCAGCTTCAAGACGACCCTGGCCAACGGCGACCAATTCGACCACGGGGCCATCGTGGTGGCCACCGGCGGGGTGGAGTACGAACCCACCGAATACGGCTACGCCGACAGCGACAGGATCATCACCCAACGCGAACTGGAAAAACAGCTGGCCGAGGGGCTCTCCCCCGGACAGCAGCATTTCCTGATGATCCAGTGCGTGGGCTCCCGGGAGGAGCCGCTCAACTACTGCTCCCGGATCTGCTGCCAGGACGCCATCAAGAACGCCATCGCCATCAAGGAGATGTCCCCGGCTGCCCAGGTCACCATTCTCTACCGCGACATCCGGACCTACGGCCTGCGCGAAGACTACTACCAGAAGGCCCGTGATATGGGCGTGCTCTTCGTGCGCTTCGAGCCTCAGGCCAAACCCGAAGTCACCCCCGAGGGTGGCCGCTTCCGGGTGGACGCCTACGATTATGTCCTGAACCGCGACCTGCGCCTCTATCCGGACGTGGTGGTCCTCTCCACGGGCTTGCGACCGCACCCCACCACGGAGAAAATCGGCAAACAGTACAAGCTGACCCGCAATCCGGACGGCTATTTCCTGGAAGCCCATGTCAAACTGCGCCCGGTGGACTTCCCCAGTGAAGGCCTCTACGTGGCCGGGCTGGCGCACGCGCCCAAGAACATGGACGAAACCGTAAGCCAGGCCCTGGCCGCTGCGGGCCGCGCCGGCGTGCTGCTCTCCCACGACAAACTCGGGGTTTCCGGCATCATCTCCAAGCACAACCGGGAGATCTGCATGTCCTGCCTGGCGTGCCTGCGGGTCTGCCCGTTCGGATCGCCGTTTGTGGACGAGGACGGCAAGATCAGCCACAACGAGGTGATCTGTACCGGCTGCGGCATTTGTGCGGGCATCTGCCCGGCCAAGGCCTTCCAGGTCAACAATTTCCGCGACGAGCAAATTCACGCCATGATCGACGCGGCCACCGAAGACATCGCCGAGGAGACCTCGGGTTGAACCATCGCCGCTGAAGCGGAGACGCCACCAATAACCGCCACCAACAGGGAGAACGATCACCATGACCGCACAAGCGCAAGCGGCCGTAAAAGAGGAAGCCGCCCCGGCCATCGAAACCCCTCGGGAGATCCCGGCCGACTGGCAACCGAGCATCCTCGCGTTTGCCTGCCATTACTGCGCCTTCGCGGCGGCCGACCTGGCCGGCGTGATGCGCCTTTCCTACGCCCCCAACGTGAAGATCATCCGCATGCCCTGCACCGGCAAACTGGACCACGGTTATGTGTTGCGGGCGTTCGAGCGCGGGGTGGACGGTCTCTTCGTGGCCGGCTGACTGGAGGGCCAATGCCATTTCCTGGAAGGAAATATCAACGCCGCCAAGCGGGTCAACTATCTTAAAACCCTTCTCCCCAAAGTCGGTATCGATCCCGAACGGCTGGCCATGTACAACCTGTCAGCCGCCATGGGGCCGCGCTGGGCGGAGATCTGCAACGAATTCACGGAAAGGATCCGGCAACTCGGTCCTTCTCCCATACGGATTGCTATTCAGGCGCGGGAAAGGAGATAACTGCCATGATCGTGGGCGAACAGAAACCTCTGGAAGAAATCTGGGAGAGCATCAAAGACCATAAGAAGGTCCTGGTGTTCGGCTGCAACACGTGTGTCGCCGTCTGTCAGCAGGGCGGCAACAAGGAAGCCGAAACCCTGGCCTCCATGCTGC
>QZKZ01000275.1 GCA_004796465.1 Desulfovibrio sp. | reverse complement strand
GTCCATGATGATCGGCGACTTGGCCAGGCAGCCGCTAAAGGAGCGGGAGCTAAAAAACTCAGTATTCTCGAAGAATGCGCCGTCTGTGAAGTGGGTGCTGGTGAACAAGGCTTCACCATGGAACTGTGCATGTCGAAATTGCGCATATTTAGTGAAGGAGGCTTGTTGGAAGTCGGCTTTACCAAAGCAACGAAAATTATCGAACCAAGCATTGTTGTCGAAGGAAGCACGATGGAAGTTGGCGCGGTGGCCGACGGTTGATTCAGTGAAGTCCGCCTTGCCTTTATAATCCACCCTAAAACAATCTATTTCAGAATAACAGGAGCGAGAAAAGTTGCTGTCTTCATGAAACTTTGCTTGTTGTAGTTCAAGAGTGAAGTAACAGAAGCAGCTAGTAAAGTTTACAGTATCATTGAATGTGCAGCGGATCATGTTGACGTTGTAGTAGAAGTGGCATGAGTCAAATGAGACGGAAGAAAATGTTGCTTCGGAGAAGGTCACTGGTTCATGGTAAATAGATTTGTCGAAAATTGTATGTTTTTGAAAAGAAGCATGTGCAAAAGTAGATTCATAGAAAAATCTTGAGCTTCTAAAGGTAGATTCCTCAACAAATTTAGAGGATACGAAATAAGCCACCCCCTCGAAATGGGCGCTCTCAAAAGAAGCCCCCCCCTCGAAATGGGTGTTCCAGAAATAAGCCCCCCCCTCGAAATGGGCGCTCTGGAAATAAGCCCCCCTCTCGAAATGGGCGCTCCTGAAATTAGCCCTCTCCTTGAAATGGGCGCTCTCGAAATCAGCCCACCCCTCGAAATGGGCGCTAGCAAAACCACACTCCGGTAGCGGATTATCCTTGCCAAAGCAGGAAAAATAAATATCGCCAGGAAACACCACCCCGCTCAGTATACACTCCCTTCCCTCCTCCTTGGCCTCCCGAATCCGCTCATACACCAGCTGATTAAACTCCTCGACATCCTGCTTTTCAGGACTCTCCGAAGGCGCATGAAAAATGCAATACCCGTTGCCGTCCGCGTCCTCCCAAATAACGTCCAGCAAGGGATTTTCCGTTTCGTCTTCCCATGAAGTAGAAATCCATGGCTTTCGAAATTCCTCACACTTACAACACCCCATACCCAAACCTCACAAACCCAATAAGTTTTCCCCATAAATAAAGAACCACCGCCTCCACGTCCAGCATGGAGACGGCGGTTGCTATCCGTTCATACCGGGGAATAGGAGTCGCTACAAGCCGCACCCCGCGCCGATAACGTATTCCCAGCCATCCACATACTTGGCGAAAATACCCGAGGAATGGCCCTCATAGTAGGAAAACCCGAGCACGATCTCCATAACGCCGTCCCGGTCAAAGTCGAGCACACCCTGGATGGACCGCTTGGTGGGCACGAAATACTGGTCAGCCACGGGGAAGATCTCGCCTTCGAGCATGGTGGTCTCGACCCTGCCGTTCACCAACTGCCGCAGCAGGACAATGGAGTAGTCGCCGGCATGGACCTCGAGCCCGTAGTCATCCTGAAGATGGGTGGCGGCAATGAGCACCTCGTCCGTGCCGTCGCCCTCAAGATCCACACGCAGGAGCTGGGTGATGGTGACCTGGGGGTTGGGGATGCCGTTCTGGCGCAGAAAATCAGCCACGAATCCCCGGTACATCTCCGAAGAGGTGTTGAGCTGCTCGGGCCACCTGGGCATGACGTCGTGCATGGCGCCGCCAATGGCCATGAGCGGGCCGTCGGTTACCTGGCGCACGATCATGGGCACGGCATAGGTCTCGGGGCAGATCTCGCTGTATTCCTCGGCAGCCAGGCCCACGGCGGTTCCTGCCCAACCGTTCAGGGAGTAGAGTTCATAATTGATCTTGGGCTGGACCAAGTCAGCGGCCATGGACGATTCGAGCCAGGCGTCGAAATGGGCCACGCCCAGGAGATACCCGCTGCTCAGGTCCACGATGATCACGGGTGTGGGTTCTTCTTGGGCATGGGCGGCTTGGGGCGGGGCGGAAATGGCGGCCAAGGCCAAAGCAAGACACAGGAAAAGTATACGCGCGCGGGGCATTGAGGGCTCCTTGTCAGGGTTATGGTATGGCGTCAGTCTATCACGTGGCGCAAGCTCGCCACAAGGGGCTGCCAACAGTTAATGGTCCTTGGCAAGCCAGATGGGGCCGGGACGCCTTTGACTCGACAAAAGTGTTGGTGTAAAAAAACCATTGGAAAAAAGGGGTTGAGTCTATCTCAACCGGCAATACAGTTACCGGGGGGCGCTTGGTAATTAGTGTTGTTGAGCCCCACTGCACATAGGGAGGAATCCCACCCATGCTTCCACGCTTCAAGCTGCATCACAAGCTGGCTCTGGCATTTTTTGCCTTTGCCGTGGTGGTTTCCGGTCTGACCTCGTATATCCTGTTCCGTACGGCCACCAGCCAGATGAATCAGGACATCCGGCAGCGTTTGCTGGACATCGTATCCATCGCGCCCGGGGCCTTGGATATGGAGCGCCATGAGCGGCTGATAGATCCCTCCCACGAGGGCAATGCCGATTACATGGCTCTGCACCTGGCGCTCAAGGCTATCAAGGACAACTCCTCGGACATCTTCTACATCTACACCATGCGCTTGGCTGGAGACGGCAAGGTCGTGTTCGTGGCCGACGCCGAGACCGATCCCGAGCACATCGCCCATCTCGGCCAGGAATACGAGGACCCCAGCCCCTTGCTCCTGGAGTTGTTCGCTGATCCCACGGGCCCGGTGGTGGAAGAAGAGACCTATACCGACGAATGGGGCACCTGGCTCTCGGGCTATGCGCCCCTGAGAAATGGCTCGGGAGAGGCCGTGGCCATGCTCGGCGTGGACATTGCCGCGGACACGGTCGCGGCCTACAAGCAGCGGCTGCTGTACCTGGCCCTGGGCAGCTTTGGTTTGACCTTGCCCCTGATCCTCTTTGCCGGATATCTCCTGAGCCGGACCATGACCCGGCCCATTGTGGCCATGAAACAGGGCGCGGACCGCATGGGCCAGGGCGACCTGGACACCCGCGTGGCCGTCAAGAGCCGCGATGAAGTGGGCAGCCTGGCCGAGTCCCTCAACGACATGGCGGCCAAGCTCAAGCAGGGCCGGGACCAGCTCGCGGAGATGGCGGAAAAGTACCATTCCATTTTCGCCAACGCAGTGCAGGGCATTTTCCAGTCCACCCAAGACGGCAAGCTCCTGGAAGTCAACGACGCCCTGGTGGACATCCTGGGCCACGAGTCGGCCCAGGACCTGATCGAATCCGTCACGGACGTAAGGAGCCAGCTCTACACCCGGCCTGAGGACCGCGATGTCATGTTGGACATCCTGCGCCGCGACGGGCGCATCTCAGGTTTTGAGACGAAAATGCGGCGCAAGGACGGCGAGGAAATCTCCGTGGAGCTGAGCGCCCGCACCGTGACCAACAAGGAGGGCGTGGATTGCCTGGAAGGCATGGTCCACGACATCTCCGAGCGGCTCAAACGCGAACAAGCGGAAAAGGACCGCCAAGCAGCTGAAGCCGCGTCCAAATCCAAGAGCGAATTCCTGGCCAACATGAGCCATGAAATCCGCACCCCGCTCAACGCGGTCATGGGCCTCACGGATTTGGCCCTCAAGTCGGATTCCCTGGCCAAGCACAAGGAATACCTACAAAAGATAAAGACCTCATCGAAGTCCCTGCTTTCGGTCATCAACGACATCCTCGATTTTTCCAAGATCGAGGCGGGCCGCTTGGAAATCGAGAACGTGGGCTTCTCCTTGCTGGAGGTCATGGCCAATGTCACGGAAATGTTCGCCTACCGCGCCCATGACAAGGACATCGAGCTGGCCGTGTCCGTGGCTGACAACGCGCCCTGGGCGCTCATGGGCGATCCCGTGCGCCTGGGCCAGATCCTGATCAACCTGGTGAACAACGCCATCAAGTTCACTGACCAGGGCGAGGTAGTGGTGTCCGTGGCCCCGGCCCAGGATGTTTCTGTTGACCAGGAACAGGTTGCCCTGCGGTTTCGGGTCAAGGACACGGGCAT
>QZKZ01000320.1 GCA_004796465.1 Desulfovibrio sp. | reverse complement strand
GACTGGGGCCCCTTTGATCTGGAAAAAGAAGTGCTTGCACTCTGCCCCACCAAGTGCATGAAGTACGACAACAACAAACTGATGATCGACAATGCCAATTGTACCCGTTGCATGCACTGCATCAACGTTATGCCCCGCGCCCTGCGCATCGGTGACGAGCGCGGCGCTTCCATCTGCATCGGCGCTAAGGCCCCGATCCTCGATGGCGCTCAAATGGCATCTCTGCTGACTCCCTTCGTGCCTGTGAATGAGCCCTACGACGAGGTCAAGGAAATCCTGGAAAACATCTGGGACTGGTGGATGGAAGAAGGCAAGAACCGCGAGCGTATCGGTGAGACCATGAAGCGCATGGGCTTCCAGAAGCTTCTCGAAGTCACCGAAACCCCGGCCATGCCGCAGCACGTGGTTGAGCCCCGCTCCAACCCCTACATCTTCTTCAAGGAAGAAGAGGTTCCTGGCGGCTGGACTCGCGACATCGAAGCATTCCGCAAGAAACACCAAAGGTAATCGGAGGGAGCAAACATGGCATTCATTTCTTCTGGATACAATCCCGACAAGCCCATGGAGAACCGGATCACCGACATTGGTCCGCGTTACTACGAAGAGTTCTATCCCCCGGTCATCAAGGCCAACAAGGGCAAATGGGACTATCATGAAATTCTGGAGCCTGGCGTGCTCATGCACGTGGGCGAGTCCGGCGACAAGTGCTACACTGTTCGTGTTGGTGCTGCCCGCCTCATGTCCGTGACCCTGATTCGCGAAGCCTGCGAAATCGCTGATAAGTACTGCGACGGCTATCTTCGTTGGACTACTCGGAACAACATTGAGTTCATGACCGACGACGAAGGCAAGATGAAGGCCCTCAAGGACGACCTGAACAGCCGCAAGTTCGCTGGCGGTTCTCACAAGTTCCCCGTGGGCGGTACCGGCGCCGGTATCACCAACATCATCCACACCCAGGGTTGGGTGCACTGCCACACCCCGGCCACTGACGCTTCCGGCCCGGTTAAGGCGGTCATGGACGAAGTGTTCGAACACTTCACCGACCACAAGCTGCCCGCTCCCCTGCGCATCTCCCTGGCTTGCTGCCTGAACATGTGCGGCGCGGTGCACTGCTCCGACATCGGCCTGGTGGGCATCCACCGCAAACCGCCCATGATCGACTGGGATCACATTGACTCGGTGTGCGAAATCCCCCTGGCCGTTGCTGCTTGCCCCACGGGCGCCATCAAGCCTGCCAAGGGCACCATGAGCAACGGTGAAGAGACCAAGGGCGTGGCAGTCAAGGACGACCGCTGCATGTACTGCGGCAACTGCTACACCATGTGCCCGGCCATGCCTCTGGCCGACTTCGAGGGCGACGGTGTTGTGATCATGGTTGGCGGCAAGATCTCCAACCGGATCTCCATGCCCAAGTTCTCCAAGGTCGTTGTGGCCTACATCCCCAACGAGCCTCCGCGCTGGCCTACCCTGACCAAGTTGGTCAAGCAGATCGTGGACGTCTACTCCGCCAACGCCCGCAAGTACGAGCGCCTGGGCGAGTGGGCCGAGCGCATCGGCTGGGAAAAGTTCTTCGAGCTCACCGACATCGAGTTCACCCAGCACTGCATTGATGACTTCCGCGATCCTGCATACTACACCTGGCGTCAGTCCACGCAGTTCAAGTTCACCAACGCCGTTAAATAAGTACAGCCTTACACCGGGCGCGGGCCAAGCCCGCGCCCGGATAACCCTCTAATACTCATCAGAAAGGGTTCATCATGGAAGAAGACAAACAGAAAGTAATGGATTTCCTGGCGAGTAAAAAAGGCAAGACCAAATTCTACTTCAACGATTTCACCAAAGCCCTGCCCGAAAAAAAGCAGCGCGAGGTGAAAAAGGTCCTCACCGCCCTGGTCAACGAGGGCAAGCTTGAGTTCTGGTCCAGCGGCAGCACCACCTTGTACGGTGTGGCCGGCGCGGGCAAGGTGCCCGAGGGCGAGGACTAGACCGCTTCAGCCGTATTTGAGCGTGTACAGCAGGATCGCCCTGAGCGGCGTGATGGGTAAATCACGGCCGTTACAGGGCGATTTTGTTTTCTAGTCATTCCAAAGTATTACTGTTCCCTTGTCCCCCATATTCCTCCATGAACCTCCCCCGCATCATCATCGCCGGTTTGAGCGGCGGCTCAGGCAAGACCCTGGTCAGCCTCGGCTTGGCCCGGGCTTTTGTGGAGCGCGGCCTCAAAGTCAAACCCTTTAAAAAAGGGCCGGATTATATTGACGCGGCATGGCTGGGTTTGGCCGCCAAGGCCGACCCGGCCAACCTCGATCCCCACATCATGGACCGGGAGCTTGTGCTGCCCCTGTTCCTGGACCGGATGCAGGGTAGTGACTTGGGTCTGGTGGAGGGCAACCGGGGGCTTTTCGACGGCAAGGACCTGTCCGGAAGCTGCTCCACATCAGAGTTGTCGCGAAGGCTGCAAGCGCCGGTGGTTCTGGTGATCGACGGGACCAAGATGACGCGCACCGCCGCGGCCATAGTCAAGGGATGCTTGGAGTTCGAGCCGGGCCTGGACTTGGCCGGGGTGATAATCAACCGTACTGCGGGCGTGCGGCACCGGGCCATGCTCAAGGCGGCCATTGAAGAGTACACGGGCGTGCCGGTCTTGGGCATGCTGCCCAAGATCGCCGAGGACCCCATTCCCGAGCGGCACATGGGCTTGGTCTCGGTGCGGGAATATGCCCGGGCCGAGGAGATTCTCGGTTCTTTGGCGCGGATCGTGGAGGAGAGTGTCGATATTGATGCTGTCTTGGCAATTGCTAATAAGGGCAGCGGGCTGGAGTTGTCTCGCCATGAAATGTTGTGGCCGCGGTCCGTGGCGGATGGACAACGGCCAACCATAGGCTACGTGCGTGACGCAGCCCTGTGGTTCTATTACGAAGAGAATTTGGAGGCCTTGCGGCGCGCCGGAGCGGAACTCGTTGAAGTGAGCCTGCTGGATGATGATCCTTGGCCGGAATTACACGGTCTGTACCTGGGCGGAGGGTTTCCCGAGACCCAAGCCGAGATCCTCGCTGCGAACGTATCCCGCCGGGAGCAGGTAAAGGCGCTGGCGGACGCAGGCATGCCCATCTACGCGGAATGCGGTGGATTCATGTATCTGGGGCAATTCTTGCGTTTTCAGGGGCAAGAGTATCCCATGGCCGGAGTTTTCCCTGTGACCACGGAAATACACGCTAAACCACAGGG
>QZKZ01000132.1 GCA_004796465.1 Desulfovibrio sp. | reverse complement strand
TAGGTCAGGCCGTCCCGGTCCCGGAAAAAGTTCATGTGCATGATGATCGAGTCAGGCCCCAGGCCATGCAAGGCGTCGAGCAATTCCCCAACAGCGACGTCGTGCATGTAGGTGAACTCGACCCGGTCCTCGTATTCCGGCGCGATCTGCACCAACCGTTCATAGTTGGCCAGGCTCGATGGCGTGGAGTCGCTGATGGCCAGGATGTGGCGCGTTTCCGGGTGCATGGCCAGGGCCGCGTCCAGGGTGGCGCGCAAGTCAAAATCCTCGACCACGCCGGTAAAGCCCTTTTCCTGGGTGATCTCGTAGCGCTCCACATCGTTGATCCCGCAAAACACCACGGGCGTGGCCGGAAACAGCTCCTCCCTGACCATGAGCAAAAAGGTCAGGGCGTTGTCGTCCGAGGTGAGGATCACGTCAAAGGCCGCGCCTTGGTATTTATCCCGAAAAGCGTCCAAATGGTGGGGAAACATCCGGGAGGGATGGTGGCGCTTGGTGTCGAGATATTCCACATACAGCTCGGCCTCGGGCAAGGCCTCCTGGAACACCTCGTCAATGCCGGACATGATGTTGTCGGTCCAGCGGTAGCCCTTGTGGTAGGAGTGCAGGATTAATATCCGGGGCGGGTCTTCCGCGCCGGTTTGGGCGTGGCCTACGCCATGCGCCAATGCCAAGAGAAAAAACAGCAAGGTCATGGCCGCGAGCCATGCCACGGTTCCTCTTCTTCCGCCTCCAATCCAGCAATATTGTTCCATCCGGCACCCCCCTAGGGCACGCGTTCTGCAAACCGCGTACCTTACGTATACACATTAGCCCCACAGGGTGCAAAAATGGAATTTTCCACTGCTGGAAAACCAGAATCCATCCTGTTCCAGAGGGGAATACACCTGAAAAACATGACCAAAAATAATTGCTTACAGGCACCCGTACCTGTGGTACATAAAAGTACCCTCATCACAAGCTGGAGACGAATAGGGAGAAACCATTGCCAGAACGTGTCCACTGCCTTAGATTAAAGTATAGTCGACACTGGTCTCAATCTGGCCTGGTACGCGTGGGGGACACGCCTTGGGTGGGCAAGCCAAGGGGGAGGTTATGAAAAGATCAGTCATTGTCAGGCTCATTGTTTTTGTGGTCATCGCGTTGGTTATTGAAGTAGGCTTCTACTACTTCTACATCTCGCACGCCCTTAACGTATTTTCGAAAAAAAGGGCCGAAGAGACAGAAAAGTTCATCTATGACGAAGAGCAGTACACTCTTCGGGACTTAGTCCAGTCCGCTTACTCGATCGCTGAGAAATATCATCAACAATCCCTGGACGATGATGCCCTCATGGAGGCCAAGTCCGAGGAACTCAAGCTGGTCATCGACGGACTCACTTCACAGATAATGGCTTTTTACGAGGCCAACCGCTTCACCATGGAGCAGGCCGAGCTTGAACAGGGCATCAAGGAATTGGTGCAGACCTTGCGCTATGACGACGGCAACTATGTATGGATCAACGACATGCATCCCTACATGGTCATGCATCCCATCAAGCCCGAATTGGACGGCAGCGACCTGTCCACTTTTGAAGACCCCGAAGGCACCCGCCTTTTCGTGAACATGGCCGAGGTCTGCAAGGCGAACGGCGAAGGCATGGTCGCCTACCTCTGGTCCAAGCCAGGCGAAGACGAGCCCACGCCCAAAGTCTCCTATGTGCGCCTGATCCCGGAATTGGGCTGGATCATCGGCACGGGCGCGTGGATCGAGGACATCACCGAAGAACTCAAGGCCGAAGCTCTGGAGCAAATCGGCTCCATGCGCATGAGCGACGGTAATTACTTCTGGGTGAATGATTTGCACCCGCGCATGATTATGCACCCCATTAAGCCCCAGCTCAACGGCGAGGATCTGACAGACTTCGAAGACACCCGAGGCAACCACTTATTCGTGGATATGGCCAATGCCTGCAAGGCGAACGGTGAGGGAATCGTAAGATACTTCTGGTCCAAGCCCGATGAAGACGGCGACTTTCCCAAGCTCTCCTACGTCAAGCTTTTCGAGCCGTGGGGCTGGGTCATCGGCATGGGTGTGTATATGGACGAAGTCGACGCCATGATCGCCTCTGAAGAAGATGAATTCAACTCCCAGGTCGGCGCTCTGGTCACCCAGGCCAGTATCATCGCCGCTGGTATTTTCCTGTTCGTGGTGTCCTTCATGGTGCTCTACATCCGCCGCGACCTGCACAGGCCGCTCAGACACTTGTCCGCCTACTCCAACTCCGTATCCGAGGGCGACCTGGACGCCACCATCACCGGCCGCTTCAAGGGCGAATTACTGGCCCTGAAAAACGCCCTCACCGCCATGGTGGCCAACCTTAAGACCAAGATCGGCGAAGCCGAGGAACAAGGCGTGCTGGCCTGCAAGGAAGCGGACAACGCCAGGGAAGCCATGGAAGCGGCGGACCAAGCCCGCATCCGCGCCGAATCCGCCAAGCAGGAAGGCATGCTCGAGGCCGCCCACAATCTCGAAGGCATTGTGGACTCCCTGTCCACAGCGTCTGAAGAACTCACGGCCCAAGCCCAGGAGATCAACCAAAGCACCAGCGAGCAGCAGACCCGCATCAGCGAGACCGCCACGGCCATGGAAGAGATGAACGCCACCATCCTGGAAGTGGCCAAGAACTCGGGCGAGGCCTCGGACAACGCGGACCAGGCCAAAACCAAGGCCCAGGAAGGCTCGGAAGTTGTCAGCAAGTCCGTGGACGCCATCTTGAGCGTGCAGAGCCAAGCCCTGAGCCTCAAGGAGAACATGGCCGCCCTGACCCAACAAGCCGAGGCCATTGGCCGGATCATGAACGTGATCAACGATATCGCGGACCAGACCAACCTCCTGGCCCTCAATGCGGCCATTGAAGCGGCCCGGGCCGGAGAAGCCGGGCGCGGTTTCGCCGTGGTCGCTGACGAGGTGCGCAAGCTCGCGGAAAAGACCATGGGCGCAACCAAGGAAGTGGGCGAATCCATCACCGCGATCCAGGATTCAGCCAACCGCAGCTCCTCCAGCGTGGAGCAAGCGGTCACAGCCGTGGAAACCGCCACGGAACTGGCCCAAACCTCGGGCGAGGCCCTGGCGGAAATCGTGCACTTCTCGGAAAGCTCAGCCGACCAAGTGCGCTCCATTGCCACGGCTGCCGAGGAGCAGTCCGCCACCAGCGAGGAAATGACCCGCAACATCGAGGACGTGTCCGGCCTGTCCAACCGCATCTCCGACGGCGTGGACCAGACCACCCACGCCCAAGAGGAGCTTTCAGACCTGGCCATGCGCCTCAAGAGCCTGGTGGACACCATCAAGGATGAAAACTCCTAGCCACCTCCCTCCCCTTTACTCAACAGCAAGCGGCCCCGTTTGGGGCCGCTTTTTTTGTTGCTCCATTTCCATATGGTTGAGCACGGGGGGCCGCCGGCGGGGATCGTGCGGCTAGGGCTGGGAAATGGAAGTGGGCAACAGCATGTAGACAAGCCCGGGCTGTGCGCCTGGGCGGGAAACTGCACGATCCGTGACGGCGGAGGGCGGGTGGGAG
>QZKZ01000123.1 GCA_004796465.1 Desulfovibrio sp. | reverse complement strand
GCAGGAGTATTTTGCGGATTTCGCCTGGCCTTATGGTTTCCATGGCCCCAAGGAGTACCAGGACTGGCTGGCCATGGCCGGGCTCACTCCCCGGCGCGTGGAACTGATTCCCAAGCCCATGGACCACAAGGGCGTTGAGGGCCTCAAGGGCTGGCTGCGTACGACTTGGTTGCCCTACCTCGAACGCCTGCCCAGGGACCTGCACGAACCTTTCCTGGATCAAGCCGCCACAAGCTACTTGCACGCCCATCCCCTGCTGCCCGGCGACATGGCCCGCGTGGACATGGTCCGCCTGGAAGTGGAAGCCGAGCGCTAAACAGCCCCCTTGAGTGCGGTTCCCTCGAACCTGACTCCTCTTTCCGCTTTCCCAGCCTTGCAGACTGAGAACAACGGCACACAGTAGACGCTCCTCATTGCCCTTGCTCCTGAGTCCTTATTCTTAATTCATACTACTGTTGACATAAGAATTGAATATTCGTAACACTGGCTCCATTGATTCCAGCAACCCTTAGCCAAGGAGTTCTCCATGCGTTTTCATTGTGTTGCGATTTCCGCTGTGCTTTCCCTGCTTGCCCTCCTGGTCCTGGCCTGCCCGGCCCTGGCCCACGAATTCCTTGTGATTCCCGAGGCCACGGATGTCGCCCCAGGACAAGAGATAGGTGTTAGCGTGGTCTCTTGCCACGTGTTCATGGTCAGCGAGGAAGCCGAACCCCTGGAGCACGTGACCGTAGGCTTGCTTCAAAACGGGGAGACCGTGGACGTGGATCTTGCCGAGAACACGGACACCCTGACCCTGGACGGCATGGCCGCCATTCCCGCAGAAGGCGGCGCCATCCTCGTGGGCCACCGCGAGGGCGTGGTCTGGTGCAACACCACCCAGGGCTGGGTCCAGGGCTCCAAGCAGGAAGCGCAAAACGTGATTTCCAGCGGTAAGTACGAAAAATTCTGCAAGGTCCTGCTGGTCGTGGACGGCAACTCCCAGGGCTTTGATACGGTGGTGGGCGACCGTCTGGAAATCGTGCCCTTGCAGGACCCGGCCCAAGCCAGTGTGGGCGACGACATCCAGGTCCAGGTGCTCTTTGACGGCCAGCCCCTGGCCGTGGACGAGGTTCTGGCCACCTATGACGGGTTCACGGACGCGGAAAACACCTATGCCTACATGACCGAGCCCGACGGCGACGGCATTGCCCGGATCAAGGTGCACAGCCCTGGCCTGTGGATGGTGCGGGTCCAGCACATCCTTGAAGAGGAAACCGCGGATTACGACAAGCACGTCATGCGCGCGGCCCTGATCTTCCAGGTGGACTAGCATGCCTGGAGAGCCAAGATTGGTTCCGGCCCTGATCCTCGCGGCCGGTCTGCTCATGGGAACCACTTCCACGGCCCTGGCCCACGGTGTTCGCCACCTCACGCTCCAGGAGCCCGATGTGCAGGCTTTTGTTGTGCAGTACTCCACGGGTGATCCCGTGGCCTATGGCGAGGTCAAGATCTACGCGCCAGGCCAGGATGACCTGGAGTATCAGAACGGCCGCACCGACGCCGTGGGCGGTTTCGCGTTCCTGCCGGACCGGGCCGGGGAGTGGCGGATCGTGGTTGACGCGGGCATGGGTCACCGCCTCGAATTCAGGCTCCAGGTCGCGGACGGGCAAGGCAGCGCGGTTCCAGCGGCTGAGCCTGCATTGCCTTATGGAAATGTGATCAGGGTCGCCCTGGGCTTGAGCCTGTTCGCCAATCTCTTCCTGGCTGGGGCTTGGTTCCGTTCAAGGCCCCCCAAGCACAAGGAGCGTCCCGCAAACTGATCCGGCCCGCCAAGGCAGCCGCTATTTATGGAAAGCACGCCCCTGATGGAAACCGGTCCCGCCATTCCCCCCCACAAACACCAGCGATGCCGGGTGCTTTCCAATTACAGCGCCCCCTCCTGCTCTCCCAGGAGGGGGCGTTTCCTTGGACAGGTTCCAAGCAAGCAAGGTCAGGTTGTATCGCGTGATTCCGAGCTATTCCGTGATCTCGATTCGTTTGGGTTTGGCCTTTTCCGCCTTGGGCAGGGACACGAACAGGATGCCGTTTTCCAGCTTGGCCGAGATCTTTTCCCGGTCAACCGTGTCGGACAGGGTAAAGGTGCGGCGGTATTCGCAGCCCCCGAACTCCACATGGGTGTATTTGCGGTCGCCCTTGTCCTCGGGCTCGGCCGGGTAGCCGGTTTTGCCGGAGATGACCAGTTCCTGCTTGTTCAAGTCGATGACCAGGTCTTCCCTGGCCAGGCCAGGCACATCCAAAACAATCGCGTAACCGTCCTCGCCCTCGATGATGTCCGTGGCTGGGCGGTATTTGGGCAAAGTTTTGCGGGTTTCATTGCTCATGATGACTCTCCTTTGTTTGCCCGTTAGGACGCTTCAATGCTGATGGTCCGGGGCTTGACTTCCTCAGCCTTGGGCAGGGTGATCTCGAGCACCCCGTCCTTGAGCTTGGCCGAGACCGCGTCGCGCTCGATTTCCGTGTTGATGGACACGACCCGGTTGAACAGGCCCGAAGCGCGCTCCTGGCGGTAGTACTTGCCTTCGCCGGGTTTGAGTTCGCCCTTGATGGTCAGGCTGGAATCCTCCAGGGTGATCTCGATGTCCTCAATGGCCAGGCCGGGAATCTCGCATTCCACGTAGAGGTTGGCGTCGTCCTCGCTGATGTTGATGGGCGGGAAAGCAGCCCTGCGCCGGCTGAACGTGAGCGGCGAGGAGTAGTCGTCCAGCAAGCGGCCAACGTGCCGATTGAATTCATAAAAAGGGTTGAAGTCGATAACCATGTTACCATCCTCCTTTTTTCTGTTTTTTCACAAGATAATGCTGCGCACGGAGTCGTCAAGGGCGATCGTAAAAATTTAGTTGTTATATGCTGGCATGATAAGAGATTTTCTTGGCACTCTTTTGGCGAGACTGCCAAATCAACGCTTTTTTCGTCTCCAAGACCAAGCCGTGGAAAAGCTGATGCAGAGGGGCGTAAGGCGATGGTTTGCAATAGCAGCGGCAACCAGATGAGGTACAGGCGAGCTTGACAGCCAAATGGACGCGAGTTTATTATTTACAGCTTACGGGCAATTAGCTCAGTTGGATAGAGCGTTGGCCTCCGGAGCCAAAGGCCACAGGTTCGAATCCTGTATTGCCCACCACCAAGAATAAGAGGTTGCCGAGCCCTGGCAAGGGGGCGGCAGCCTCTTTTTTGGTTTTGCTCTTTCAGAAGCGTTGGCTGTTTATGGAGGAGTTGGAGTCAGGTTCGGGACGTAAGCTTGCGCCAGGGAAGCCAGGACGCCCCAAGAAAAGAGATTAATGTGTCCCCAAATTATCCACAATGGTCTGACATAGTTTATCTCCACATATTTAGCTTGAAAATCACATGCAAACTAGAGCTTCTTGCCAGCCGGCCACTATTGAGCATCTCAGGTCTCAATCATTACGCACAACTCGAAAGCCAGTGTCGATTTGACCATAATCTTGAGGGGCTATAATTCGACAACTACATCTACTTGCGTTCCCCGAGAAAAGAAAACTTCCACCACGTTTTTCATTTTCCGGATATTCACTGCTGTCTGTAGATGTGCTTCTTTCTGACTCATCTTGAGCAAAAGCGTAGTTACTTTGCTCTACTAGTTCCCAAACATTACCGCTCATGTCATATAACCCCAAGCCATTTGGAATCTTAGCTCCAACTTGATTAGGTTGCATCATCTCTGAGTTCCAACCATTCCAGGCGAGAGCATCAACATCATCTCCCCCTGCATATGTTTCAGCTCGTCCACCTGAACGGCAAGCATATTCCCATTCAGCATTTGTAGGTAGTCGGAAATCATAACGATACACTGTTGCCAAGTCCAAGAGCATAATAAATCTTTGCACTTGATCCCAAGATATCCATACAACAGGATCGTCATCTCCATACTTCAATATTAACCTATCTGGCATTAGTGTTCGCCATTGACCACCAGTCACCTCAAATTTCCCAATCCAAAATCCGTCCACGCACACCTCATGAACTGCTTCTTCATTCTCCCAGCAATCCCCAGCCCATTCCCCACACCCCATCTCATAACACCCCCCAGGCACCCAAACGACCTCCATGCCGGTAATGGGCTCCACCCCCTC
>QZKZ01000416.1 GCA_004796465.1 Desulfovibrio sp. | reverse complement strand
CTACGAGACCGCCCAGACCATGTGGGCCGAGTTCACCTCCACTTACGATGGCCACGACCTGACCCCCAACGCCTACTTCTGGCAGGGCGAGTGTTTTTACCAGCTCAGGGACTATCCCCAGGCGATCCTGGCCTACCAGCGGGTCATCGAGGACCACCAGGACAGCTCCAAGTACCCCGGCGCGCTGCTCAAGCAAGGCGTGTCCTTTTTGGCCATCGGCAAGGAACAGGCCGGCAAGGTCGTGTTGGAGCAGTTGACCCAGCAGTTCCCCAATTCGCCGGAAGCGGAAAAGGCTCAGGAGTTCCTACGCACCAACTAGCCCTTACCAATCGCTCGCATCGGGCCGGTTCTCGGCAACTGAGGACCGGCCCGGAGGTCCCATGGACATTATCAAGGCCCATCGTAAAATCGTGATCCTCACCTTTCCCCAGGAGTCGGTGCGCAAGCCCGTGGTCTGCGACTTGGCCCGGCGCTTTGACCTCACCTTCAACATCCTCAAGGCCCAGGTCACGCCACGCCGGGAAGGCTACATGACCCTTGAGCTCACCGGCACCGAGGACAACTACGCCAAGGGCATCGCCCACCTCAAGGAACACGGGATCAAAATCACGCCTGCGGCCCAAAAGATCACCAAGGACGATGAGTCCTGCGTGCAATGCGGGTTATGCACGGCCATCTGCCCCACGGACTCCATGGTCATGGACACGGAAACCCGCACGGTGCTGTTTGATCCCGAGCGGTGTACGGCCTGCGGCATGTGTACCCGGGTCTGCCCGGTGCGGGCCATCTTCGTGGAAGTGGAAAACGGGCACTGGTAATGGCGGACGAACGTCCCCTGGCCACCGCCCCCACCAATATCCGGGCCATGTATCGCCGCATGGCCTCGGCCGAGTCCTTGCCCGTGTTTTACGACGCCACCCCGCTCATGTCGGAACACGCCATGCCCAGCCTGGAGGCCAGCGGCTTGAGCGAAGGGCTGGCAGCCTTTCTTACTGAACTCAACACCAAGCTGGACAGCATCCTCAGTTTGCTGACCACTGACCAGCTGACAGATGACTTTCCTCTTACAGCCCAAGTCATGGAGATCAGCGGCCAAGGTGCGCTGTTCGTGAGCCCGGAGAAAATCTCACCGGGCGACAGCCTGGAAATGGTCTTTGTATTGAGCCGCATGCCCCTGCGCTTGGCCGGAGGCGTGGTCCAGGTCACGGATGTGGACACCTTTGACGGCAGCCCCCGTTACCGCGGCCGCTTCACCAACATCCGCCAGCGGGACCAGGAAGCCCTGGTACAATTCGTGTTCCACGAGCAGCGCCAGCAGATCCGCTCGGCCAAGTGGGACTGATCCCCTCTTGACTTTGGCCATCCCGGCCCCACCTTTTTTTCCAGACGCCAAGCAGGCGGATTTTTTTTCTCATTGGAAACGCACGGAGGCTCCCATGGAATCCACTCAACTCGTGATCATCGGCGCGGGCCCGGCAGGGCTTTCCGCAGGCATCTACACGGCGCGGGCCGGCATCGACACCCTGATCTTGGGCTGCGCGCCCAAGATTGCCGGGGACTACGACATTGACAACTATTTCGGCTTTCCCGAGACCATCTCGGGCAAGGAACTCATGGAGCGCGGCCGCAAGCAAGCCGAGCGTTTCGGCGCGGCCATGCGCTGCGAGCGGGTAGTGGGTGTGCATCACGGCGACAATGGCCGCTTTATCGTCAAGACCGAAAAAAACGAAATCGAGACCTGCGGCGTGGTCCTGGCCACAGGCGTGTCCCGCATTCGGCCCGGCATCAGCAACCTGGACGATTTTGACGGCAAGGGCGTGTCGTATTGCGTGAGCTGCGACGGCTTTTTTTACCGCAACAAGCCGGTGATGGTGGTGGGCGAAGGCGTGTTCGCGGCCAACCAGGCCCTGGAGCTGACCCAGTACACCCCTGACGTGGCGGTCTGCGCCCAGGGCAAGGAACTGACCATGGGCGAGGATTTCCAGGCCAAGCTCAGGGAAGCGGACATCCCTATTCTCCCCGGCAAGGTCGAGCGCTTGGAAGGCGACAACGGCCTGGAGCGGGTAGTGTTCGACAACGGGTCCAGCCATGACGTGCACGGCCTGTTCGTGGCCATGGGCGAGGCCTCCTCCTTGGACTTCGCTTTTTCCCTGGGCGTGGAGCGCAAGGGCGTGTTTCTGGTCGCCGACCAGGAGCAAAAAACCAACATTGACGGCATTTTCGCGGCAGGCGACTGCGTGGGCAACTTCCTGCAAATCAGCGTGGCCGTGGGCGAAGGCGCCAAGGCCGCGCGTTCGGCCATCAAGCATGTGAAGAACGTGTGTAAGAAGGCCGAGGCAGAGTAATCCTTGACTTCTGTATCTTGCTCTCAATTGTTTCAGCAATTTAAGGATCAATTTTCTGGTCATCTGGAAGACAACCTTGACATTCCTCCTAAGCAAGGATAGAAAGAACGGCTCGCACATAGACCGCCAGGGCCTATAGCTCAGTTGGCAGAGCCTCCGGCTCATAACCGGCAGGTCCCAGGTTCGAATCCTGGTAGGCCCACCAGAGAAGGATCAAAATTGCACACACTTGCCCTGCGTTCGCGCAAACACCTTCACGGATATTTCCGACTTACCGATGCTTCCCCAAAGCTGCGCTTCAGGGAAGCATCTTACTTTGGGGGCCATGAACCTTTCTGACGCCATACAGTGCATAGAGCGCACCGCTCCCTTGTCCGGCGCTGCTTCCTGGGACAAATGCGGCGTGCAAATCCTGGGCACGCGCGACACCTGCGCCAAACTCGCAGTGGCTTTGGATCCCGCGCCTTTGGTCATGGAATCCGCGCTTTCTTGGGGCGCGGACCTGGTGCTGACCCACCATCCCCTGAGCCTGGAGCCCCGCTTTCTTGACGCGGACACGGACTTTCTCCGCGTTGCCAGGCAATTCTTGACCCAAGGCGCATGGCTTTACGCCGCGCACACCAGCCTGGACGTGAACCCCCAGGGACCGGCTGGATGGCTGGCCAGGGAATTGGACCTCAAGGACCCGGCGATCCTGGATCCGACAGTAACCACCGCGTACGTGGTGCTGCGTTTTGACATGGACGAACCCGCTCCGGCCAAGGCTGGCGATTGGCCCCATCTGGCTTCGGTCCTGGACGTTTCCGGACCGAGCAACGGCCAGATGCGCATCACTTGCGGCAACGACGCAGTGGAAGCGGTCAAGGCCCGCATAAGCCGCGACTTGAGCCGGGTTGTCCATTTTGAACTTTTACAGACCACACTGGACCCCATGACCCAAGGCTTCGGCCTGGTGGGGGACCTGAACGAACCCCTTGCCTTCCAGGCCTTGCTGGCCAAACTGGAAAATCTTCTGGGCCAGGGGGCTTGGGCCATGATCGGCCCGGAGCTTGGCAAGGACGCACTCATTTCCCGGCTCGCCTATTGCCCGGGTTCCGGCGGCTCGGCCATGGCTAGGGCTGCGGCCAAAGGCGCGGATATCTACATTACCGGTGACGTGCGCTACCACGCCGCCCTGGAGGCTCCCTTGCCCGTGCTGGATGTGGGCCATTTTTCCCTGGAAGAGGAAATGATGCGTTGCTTTGCCCGGGAACTCGGTGACGACCCGGCCATGGGCAGCGTGGAAGTTCGCTTTTTTACCGGCTCGGACCCACGACGCGTTATTCACGCGGCTGGCTGACCGGAAAGATATGATTTCACGCTCCCGGCGAATACTGCCGGGCAGCGCACAAGGAGGAGAGAAGTGAGTTTGTACCTCAACCAAATCGAACAGTTGGTAGCCCTGCAGCGGATTGATTCCGAGATCATCACCCTGAAAAGTGAACTCGAGGTCGCGCCCAGGGAAGTGCACGCCTTGGAAGAGCAAAACCAGGCCCTGGAAAACCAGCGGGCACAATTTCTTGAAAAAATTGAACATCTCAAAGAGCAAGAATCCAAGCTCGGCTCCGAGATTGAGGACGATACCCTCAAGATCAAAAAGAGCAAGAACAAGCTGATGATGGTCAATAATACCAAGGAATACCACGCCATGATGCGTGAGATGGACAATATGGAAAAGCTCAACCGCATGCGCGAGGAAGAGCGGGTGGCTCTGAGCGAAGAGTTGGGCCGCCAAGAAACCGGACTTACCGATCTTGATTCGGGCGCTTCGGGCATTCGCGAGGAACTGGAATCCAAACGCTCCACCCTGGAAAAGCGCACCAAGGAGGCCGAGGCCCGCTTGCAAGAGCTCAACGATGAACGCAGCAAGGCGGGCAACAGCGTTCCTGCTCCGGTGCTGGGCCGGTACGAATTCATCCGCTCCCGCTTGGCGGCCCCGGTCATCGTCCATGTGGAAGCTGGCATCTGCGGCGGTTGCAACATTTCCATCCCGCCCCAGAGTTTTATCGAGCTGCAAAAGGGTCAGCAGATCCTGTCCTGCCCCAACTG
>QZKZ01000236.1 GCA_004796465.1 Desulfovibrio sp. | reverse complement strand
GGGGGGGGGGCTTGAGCTGAGGCTAGCCCAATCTTGCTAAGCAGCTCTGACCAAAAAGCCAGGCGCGAGTATATTCACTGGAGGGCGGAGGAGAGCTTCAACCCCAGAGTGAACCTCCTCCTTCGTTGACCCCTCCTCATCCTCCAAAGAGTACTCCCCAGCCCGCAACCGCACACGCTCCAGCCCCGGCAGCATCACCTCCACATCTTGCCCCGCCTCCCAGCGCGACTTGACCGCCACCCGCCACTTGCCTGGCTCGATTTGCTCAAGTACGCGAGCCAGCACGGGCCGCTTTTCTTCTTCAGGCAGGGGGGCCATGGACCAACGGCGGCTTCCAGGCAAAAACATGGCGCTGTCCAGGGAACGCAGGGACGCGTTGCGCAGTTCGCGCGCGTAGTCTTCCCAGCGAAAGCGTTTCTCGCCAAGGTCCTTGAGCGCGGTGGCGTACACATCCACCACCTGGGCCAGCCACCCGGCCGTGCGCATGCGGCCCTCGATCTTGAGGGAGGTGATGCCCAGGTTCTTGAACCAGGCCAGGTATTTGAGAAGACAGATGTCATTGGCCGAGAGCAGGGCCGAGTACCCGTCCTCCTCGTGCAGCTCCCACACGGGTTGGCCGGGCCGGGTGCGTTCGGTGAGCGCCAGGCCCGTGACCTCGTACTGGAAGCGGCAGACATGGGTGCACAAGCCTTGGTTGGCTGAGCGCTGGTTGAGGTAGGTACTTAGATGGCAGCGGCCTGACACAGCCATGCACGCCGCGCCGTGTACAAAGACTTCCAGCTCTGGCCCTCCGGCCTTGTGCGCGGCCTCGGCCAAGCTCCGGATGTCCTTGATGTTCAGCTCCCGCGCCAGGTTCACCCGCGTCACGCCCTGGTCGCGCCAAAAGGCCAGGGATTCGCTGTTGGCCGTGTTGGCCTGGGTGGAGAGGTGGACGGGGTAGTCGGGCGCAATGCGGGCTGCCAAGCGCAGCACGCCGGGGTCGGCGATGATCAGGGCGTTGGGGCGGAGGTCCTTGGGGAGATCGTGCAGCCTGGCCAAGGTGTCCTTGACCACAGCCAGGTCCTGCTCCTGAGGCAAGGCATTGACGCAGTAGTAGGCCTTGGCCTTGTGTTGTTGAACCAGGGCCAGGGCGTGATCCAACCCGCTCCAGGAAAAATTGGTACTTTTGGCGCGCAGGCTGAGGCCCGGGCCGGACAGGTACACGGCGTCCGCACCGTAAGTAAGGGCGGTGGTCAGCCTCTCAAGGTCCCCAGCCGGGGCCAGGAGTTCCGGCTGGTTGTTGTTCTTGTTCATGGCAACAGCTTGGAGGGAATGAAAAAGATGAGGCTCAAGGTACGGGCAGTCCTTGCTTGACCCGGAGCTCCTTGAGATCATCCAGGACTGTATCAGGCACGCGTAATCCGCCCTTGCCAGAACCCAGGGAAATGGAGGGCTTGACCGTGCCGTGGAAATCCGAGCCGCCGCTGACCACCATGTTCAGTTTGTCCGCCAATCCCAGATACGCCACCTGCTTTTTGTGGCTCTGCTCGGAATAGTACGCTTCAATGCCGTCCAAGCCCATGGGCTGGAGCACCT
Source organism: Desulfovibrio sp. (assembly GCA_004796465.1). Taxonomy (GTDB): domain Bacteria; phylum Desulfobacterota; class Desulfovibrionia; order Desulfovibrionales; family Desulfovibrionaceae; genus MADRE1. The sequence goes on along the minus strand of QZKZ01000236.1, from coordinate 13,396 downwards.
TGAGTTCCTGCTCCAGCTCGTTGAGATTGATGCCGAGCAGGATGGGGTGGGCCAGGATAACAGTGGCGCCCTCGGACTTGAGCAGGGAGATGGCGCGCTCCGCGGTCATCTTTTGCTTGGGCTCGTAGGCCGAGCCCTTGGGGCCGAGATAGCGGTCAAAAGCCATCTGCACGCTGGAAACCACGCCTTTTTCCAGGAGCACGCGGGCAAAGTGGGGGCGGCCCACAGAGCCGTCGCCCGCCAATGCCTCCACTTCCTCGTAAGTTATATCCACGCCCTGCTTTTGCAGTTTGCCGATCACTATATGGTTGCGGTTGTTGCGGTACTCCAGGAGTTGGGTGAGCGCGCGGCTCAGTTCGCCGGGCTCCGGGGGCAGCCAGAGCCCCAGAATATGCATGCGCAGCTTGCCGGATTCAGCGGAAACCTCGCAGCCCGCAATGGTCTCCACGCCGTTGTGTTGCCCGGCAGCCATGAATTCGGCCAGTCCGGCAGTGGTGTCGTGGTCGGTGAGGGCCACGGCCGCGAGGTCCTTATCCTTGGCCAGGGCGGCCAATTCAGCCGGGGCTAGGGTACCGTCCGAGGCCGTGGAATGGGTATGCAGGTCGATGAAAGCCATGATTCTCCCAAGATGGATTCACTAAGGACTTGAAGAAAAGTTTGATTCGGTCATAGAGGACAGCACAACCGCCGTCAACGCGTTCATCTCCGCCAAGTGCCATGGCGCGGCAGTCTTGGCGTGTTGCGGCAAAGCCCTATCCGGGGTATGGGCGGGAAACACTCTGGGAGGTAACCGTGGCGCTCAATAAAGATTTGCTTGAAATATTGGCCTGCCCCAAGTGCAAGGCAGACATCACACCCACGCCCAATGAGGACGGCCTTGTGTGCGGACCCTGCGGCGTGGTGTATCCGGTCAAGGACGAGATCCCGGTCATGCTCGTGGACAAAGCCGTGCCCCTCGGCGAGTGGACCGGCAGCAAACCCGCTTAATCCAAATACTCCGCTGCCCCGCGAGCCGCGAGCCTGCCTGATTCAGCAGCAGCCTCGAACGTGGGGTAGAGCATCCAGTCTCCGGCAAGATACACGCCTTCCCGGTTCAACTCGTTGAGCCGGGCAAGGCGGCTGTAAGCGCCAGGTGTCATGATCGGGTACGCATAACGGAAGCGGTGGATAGCGTGGCCCGTGACCTTGTCGCGCACGCCGGGAAACAGCCGCTCCAAGTCTCCAAACACGGCATCGAGCAGCTCCTGGTCCTCCATGTTCAGGATGGCCAGGTTGGCAAAGCTGGTGGGGCCGATGTACACGCAGATGATGTGAACGCCGGATTCCGCCACTCTGGGGTCGGCGGCCTTGGCCATCCACGTGCCGTCATACACGTCGGTGAAGAACCAGCCATCAGGGACGGCCAGGTCAAAAGCCTCTTCCCAGATGGGCTCTTCACTGAAAAAAGCGGCGGTAACGAACGGGGCAAAGGGAATCTCGGCGATAAGGGATTGCTGCTCTTCGCTCAAGGCATATTCGCCGATGGCCAGGGCCACGGGCGCGGGCACAGCCATGACAACGGCATCCGAGGAAAGGGTGTGCACGCCGCCTGAACCGTCTTCATACGTCACGAGAAAATACTCCTCCCCTTCTTCCTCCATCCGCACCACTTGTTTGACCGTTGCTTGCAGGCGCAGCCGCTCCTCGAGCCTGGCGGCTAAAGCGCCGGTTAAATCCGTGATGCCGCCCGCAAAGGAGTAGGCTCCACTGGACTCCTGCTCCTCGTCCTCCCAATCCTGGAGGTCCTCTTGGTCCAAGGGAGAAAATCCTTCAAAGTCAAATCCGATTTCAGGGATGGCGGACAGCGCGGAAATTTCTCCCAGGTTGGCTCCAAACAGGCCAATGGAAGTGACGTTGTACTTGTCCGCATAAAATTGGGGAAAACCGCTGTGAGCAAACCATTGGCGCGCGGAAATTCGATCCAACTCCGCCAGCAGAGGAGTCAGCTCAGGAAGATTGTCCTCCATCTCGGAATACACGTCCATCACGGTTTCAGCGAAGTCGTTGAATTCCTCAAGGCCGCCTTGGTCGACCATGAGATGGGTGATCTCAGCCTCGCCCACATGGAACTCGCCGTCATGATACACAGCGTCCATGGGCGCGGGAATTTCCAGGAGATCCACTCCGGCCAAGGAGATGAGGTCCTGGAGCGCCCCTTCAGGCTCACCCAGGTATTCCGTGCCCAAGGGATAGCTCACGCCCCGGTATTGGCCTGACACGGTCCTGCCGCCTGGCCTGTCGTTCTTTTCCAGGACCAGCACCTCCCAGCCGTCCTCGGCAAGAAAGGTGGCTGCCGACAGCCCGGCAATGCCCGCGCCCACGACAATGACCTCGTGATGTTCCTCGATCTCCACTTCCGCAACGCTCGTGGCGGAGCAAGGAACAGCACTCGCGGCCAAGCCAACCGTGACAAGGAGAGCGATCAGAACTGCGGGGCTGAGGCAAACGCCTCCAAAGGGGATGCGGTACATGGTGGGAGTCCTCCACGGTAAAGGAGAGTTACAGGGCAAGAAGGCGTTTGAGGTCTTCAGGAGCGCCTACCGAAGCTTGGCAGCTGAAATCCCGGCACACATAGGCCAAGCTGGTTTTTTCCTGGGAGCGCATGTCGCGCAAGTGTGCCACCTTGTCAGCCAAGGCGTTGTCTTGCATGAGCACCACAGCCTCAGGCAAAAACGCCTGGCCCAGAACCTCAACCAGCATGGCAGTGGAAGGAGCGGTGGCCTCCAGGGTCGTGAAGGGCTGCTCCGGCACGATCACTACTTCCAAGCCTGGTTTAAAGGCCAGGGACGCGGCGGAAAGCATGAACGTAAAACCAGCGGGGTGTGAGCGGACCTGGGTGGAAAAAACCTGGAGCAAGGCGTCGGCCTTGGCTTCGAGGTCGGTCCGGCTGAATATCCGCGCCAGGCGGATCATGTTGAGCAGGGCCACGGAGTTGGCCGAAGGCAAAGCACCATCGAAGCCTTCCTTGGGACGGAAGAGCAGTTCTTCGGAGTTTGAGGCTGTGAGCAAGAAACCGCTGTGCTCGGTATCCCAAAAGAGTTCGACCTGCTCATCCATGAGTTCCAGGGCCAACAAGAGATGTTCGGCTTGGAACGTGGTTCTGTAGAGCTCCAGCAAGCCCCAGATGAAAAAGGCGTAGTCATCGAGATGTCCTGGTATGGCGGCTTGGCCGTCTCGGTATCTATGCAAGAGAGTGCCCGGCGCGGTGCGCATGTTCGTGACGAGAAAATCCGTGGCCTGTCCGGCTGCCTCGGCCAGGTCCTTGCGCTGAAACGCGCGGGCCGCCATGGCCAGGGCTGCGATAAACAGGCCGTTCCAGTCAGTGAGCACCTTGTCGTCGATGTGGGGTTTGGGCCGCTGCTGTCTGGCCGTGTACAGCCGCGTTCGTATTGCTTCAACGCGCTGCTCCAACTCGGGCAAGGCCATGCTCAGTTCCTCAGCCACTACAGGCAGCGGTGCTTTGAGGTGGAGAATATTAGCCCCGGTCTTTTCCCGCGTGGCTTCGTCCTCGAAGTTGCCTTCGGGCAGGAGATCAAATACTTCGGCGGCCAAATCCGCTTCATCCCTGAGCAGGTTTTGCACCTCTTCCAGGGTAAAGACGTAAAATTTGCCTTCTGTCCCTTCGCTGTCCGCGTCCTGGGCCGAATAGAACGCTCCGTGCTCTCCACGCAGGTCCCGCAGCACGTATTGGATGGTCTGCTCGGCAGTGGCCCGGTACGCGGTGTTCTTGGTGAGTTGAAAAGCCTCCACATAGGCCATGGTCAGCATGGCTTGGTCGTAGAGCATTTTTTCGAAATGGGGTGCGAGCCAAACCCGGTCCGTGGAGTAGCGGTGAAAGCCGAACCCCACATGGTCGAAGATGCCGCCTTGACGCATGGCGGCCAGGGTTTTCTCCACCATGGCCAGGACTCTGGGGTCGCCTGTGATGCGGTGGTGGCGCATGAGGAACATGAGGATATGCGGAGAAGGAAACTTGGGAGCCGGGCCAAACCCGCCGAACGGGGCGTCAAAACGCTCGGCCAACTGGTCGCGGCAACTCTCCAGTATATCTTGGCCAAGAGGAGCTTCGGCAGAACCCGGCGGGTCCGGGATACTGTGCGCCTGCACGTGGGAGAGGATGGAGTCGGCCGAGGCCAGCACATCCTCGCGGCGTTCGCGCCACATGGCCGCGATGCGTGGGATCAGGTCGGTGAGACCCATGCGGCCGAAGCGCGAATCCCGGGGCAAGTAGGTAGCCGCGAAAAACGGCTTCTTGTCCGGGGTCATGATGATGGTCAGGGGCCAGCCGCCGTGGCCGGTCATGGACTGGCACACGCTCATGTATACGGCGTCGACGTCGGGCCGCTCCTCGCGGTCGACTTTCACGCTGACAAAGGAGGAGTTGAGCAACGCTGCTACTTCGGAATCCTCAAAAGACTCCCGTTCCATGACGTGGCACCAATGGCAGGTGGAATAGCCAATGGACAGGAATATGGGGCGATCCAGCTCTTGGGCCAGGGAAAAGGCGTGCTGGTCCCAGGGCTGCCAATGCACGGGGTTTGGGGCGTGCTGGAGCAGATAGGGGCTTTTTTCCGTATGCAGGCGGTTGGCTGTCTTACTCATGGCCGGTGGCTTCGGGCAACGGGTAGCGAAGCGGTTCAGCTTCACTGCTATCCGTAGACCGAAAACGGCCGCCAAGTAAATAAAAAAGCGTCTTAGCGGTCTCTGAAACAACCGCCATGGCGGATTTTTGTGTGGTCCACCATTTTTCGGGAAAAGTTTCGTAGCTTGAGCCGCAGACCACAAGCTCCCTGTCCGGGAACACGTCGGAGTAAATAATTTTCACCCGGCGCACATGAAACGCAGAAGTGACCACGAGCAAGGAGCCCGCGTCCACCACTTGGGCCAGGGCCTCGGCCTCTTCGATAGTGGAAATCACTTCATCGCCATAGACCTGGATGGCCTCTGCAGGCACGCCTTTACGCTCCAGGATAGCTCTGTAAGCTTCCTCGCGTTCAGGCACGTCATATCCCAGATCGCGCAGGAGCTGGTTGTTGGGACTTATTGGGGTGCGGGCAATGTAAATAATTGGGGCCATGCCCTCATTGTAGAGGTCCGCAGCGTACAAAGCGCGGGACAGGCCTCCAGCCAACACGACCATGGCGTCGCAAGGGGCGGGTTCGTCCTCGGCTTGCAACCATTGGCCCGCGAAATACATGCCCACGGCTCCCAGGATGAGGCCCAGCACGGTGAAAAAGCCGATGATCTTGAAAATAAAGCCGAAAAACCTGCCCATGTTCTCCCCCTAAGATGTCAGATTGCTTAAGAGGCGTTTCCCCCAAGAGGTGCACGTCGTGCTTCCTGGCCAGAGTTCTCCTGCTCGCTGCCGGATGACGACGAGTCTGCTCCCAACCAGCCGCCAACAAAGTGGTAGGTGATCTTGCCGAATTCCACGAACACCTGGCGGGTGGCCTCGCGGTCGTTCCACCAGTACTTGGGCAGGGGGTCATGGGGCGTACCCAGGACCAGGACCGTATGATTGGGCATGGCCTTTTCAAAAATCATTTTTGTGCGCAATTGATTTGAAGGCGAGGTGACCACGATCAAGGTGCCGGGGTCCGCGCCAAAGAGCTTGGCCGCTGCTTCGGCTTCCTCAACAGTGGACGCGCTGTCCTCGCCGAAATAGGAAACTGCGTTGATGGGCACGCCTTGGGTTTGCAGGATCTGGGCGTAGATATCCTCTTGCTTGGGAAAGAACACGTTGCTGTCGTCCATGAGGGCTTCATCCCTGGTGCGGGCCGGACGGCTCACGTACACCATGGGCGCGAGGCCCTGTTCGTAGAGTTCCGCCGCATACATGGGCCGGGTGGCGGAACCGGCCAGCACCAGGATGGCTTGGGCCTGGGCAGGTTCGTCGCTCACGGGCATCCAATACCCGGCCGTGGCCAAGAGCCCGGCCGCAGCAAAGAAGACCAGGGCCAAGAGATACCCCACCAGCTTGAACAGCCAACCAATGATCTTGAACAGGAACATGGCGATACCCTTTTACATTTATAGTGTCTCTGCCGAGCCGTCTGCAAACACTCCCGCGTACTCCTCTCGAAAAGCCAAGTAGCGTTTTTCCTCGATTGCTTGCCTGGCACCCTGCATCATATCAAGAAAAAATGCCAGGTTGTGGACCGTATTGAGGCGATAGGACAACAATTCCCGAGCCATATACAGGTGGCGCAAGTAGGCTTTGGAAAATGTCCTACAGGTGTAACACCCGCAGGCCGGGTCCAGGGGCGAGTCATCCTCGCGATATTCCGCGCGTTTGATGTTCACCTTGCCTTGGGAAGTATACAAGGTTCCGTTGCGCGCGTTGCGTGTGGGCAGCACACAGTCGAACATGTCCATGCCCAGGGCCACGGCGTCAAGGATGTCCATGGGCGCGCCCACGCCCATGAGGTAGCGGGGCTGGTCCTTTGGGAGCAAGGGCGCGGTCACCGCGAGCATGTCCAGCATCTCTTGCTTGGATTCGCCCACGGACAACCCGCCAATGGCGTACCCGTCAAAAGGAATCGAGGTGATCTGCTCCGCGCTCATTTTACGTAGGTCAGGAAAAAAACCGCCCTGCACGATGCCAAAGAGCAGGCCCGGCCCGGTGTCCTCGGGATAGGCCTTTCGGCTGCGCTCGGCCCAACGCGTGGTCAGGGCCAGGGAATTCTCCGTATACTGCCGGTCTGCGTCATGCGGCGCGCATTCGTCGAGCACCATCATGATGTCCGAGCCCAGGTTGCGCTGGATACTGAGTACGGACTCGGGCGTGAACAAGTGTTTTGATCCATCAATGTGCGACCGGAACTCCACGCCTTCTTCGCTCATGGTCCGCAAGCCCGCCAGGGAAAACACCTGGAACCCGCCGCTGTCCGTGAGGATCGGCCCGTCCCAGCCCATGAACCTGTGCAGGCCGCCACGCCGCCGGATCAGTTCGTCTCCAGGCCGCAACCTCAGATGATACGTATTACCCAGGATGATCTGCGAGCCCACATTGGTGAGGTCAACCGGATCCACCGCCTTGACCGTGCCTTGGGTGCCCACGGGCATGAACGCGGGCGTCTCGACCGTGCCGTGCGCCGTGACAAGGCTGGCGCGGCGGGCCGTGTTGTCCGTGGTGTGGAGGGTGAAGGTTTCGGGAGTGGCCATGGTGATATTGGGGCTCCGCCCAAACCCCGGCAGGGAGGAGGGGCGGGGTGTTTGCTGGTGCTAACTTTTGGGGGAAGGGTGGTCAAGAGGAGGAGGCGTTCAGCATGGGCACATGGTCACCTTGCAGCGCTCAACATCGCTGTCCGGGCGGCGTTCCTTGACCAGCACCTCAATGTCGTAGTCCAGCTTGAGCAGCCAGGAGATGAGGCGTTCAATAGACACTAAGTCCAGTCTGCCGCGAAACAGCTTCGAGATAGTGGGCTGGTCCGTGCCGCAGATCTCGGCGATTCTCGTTTGCGTGTATTTTCGCTTTGTTGCGGTTTGTTGGAGAGCAAATACGAGATGGGCCTTGATGCGCAGTTCTTCGTGATCCTCAAAGCCCAAGTCCTTGAAAATGTTATCGCCGTAAGTGACGTGTGTCATGAGTTTTCTCCCTTGGCCGACTCATGAGCCTGTTTGAGACGTTCCTTGACAAGGTTGATTACTTCGCGGGGGGTGGATTTGCCCTTGTGGGACTTCTTCTTAAAGGCGTGCAACACGTAAATCGCGTCTTGGAAACGGGCGATGTACGCCACGCGGTACGTGTCCCTGTCAAATCGTTCCGCGATTCTGTAAACGCCTTGCCCGACTTCGGACATGGGTTTTGCGTTGGGTGGCAGCACGCCTTGTTGCAGCTTGAAGAGCGAATATCCGAATGCGCGCTGCAGCTCGTCAGGGAAACGTTTCAACTCTTCCAGGCTGGAGCCGATCCATACAACGCGTTTCATGACTGGATTATGGCAAATTTAACATAAGCCGTCAAGGCAAGGAGGTGACGACATCGTGGTGACCAAGGCGCTTGAGAATCATTATGCACCGGCTTTATCAATGGTGTCCCGAGCAGCCCGTTCAAGAGCTTCCACGGCAAAGGCGTTAAGGCTCTTGCCCGTAAGTGCGGCGGCCTGGTCCGCCATGCGGTGGACATCTTGCGGCGCGCGCACCAGAAATCGTCCGGAATACGGTTTCTCCGGTTTCTTGCCGCGCTTGCGCAAGCTTCAAGATAATCCTCCACAGAGTCGGCTAGGGCCTGTTTCAACTCGTCCACTGAAGCGCCGCAAAAATGCACCACATCGCGGATGCCCAACACGCGGCCATGGAACATCTCGTCATCAGCCTCGTACTCGAACGAGCCGAACCAGTCCTTGTATTTCATGAGGCTCATGGGGGTAATCAAATCGTTGAGATATATCAAGATCAATGGCGGTCGCCGGGCTTGGCGCTGGGGGCCAAGGGCCTGACTTCACGCTTGATCCTTTCGGGCAGGTTCTCGGCCTCGGCCTTTTCGATCTCGTATTCCTTTTGCAGGTTCATCCAGAATCCCGGCGTGATGCCGAAGAGCGCGGCCAAGCGAAAGGCCCTGTCCGCAGTGATTGAACGCTTGCCATGGACGATCTTATGTACCGTGGTGGGTGGAACGCCGAGGTGGCGGCTCAGAGCGTTCTGGGAAAGGCCCATGGGCTTCATGAAGTCCTCAAGCAGGATTTCACCGGGGTGGATGGGGGGGAGGGTGTTTGTGGAATTCATAGCGTAGTTGAAGACTCAACTATAAGAGTTGGTATAATGCTCAAATGTGCCGGGTGGACTTGGCCTTATATCAGTAGTATACAATCGGTAGGAAACCTCCAAAGCCAACGACTTGAATATCTCCTTCGCTCACTAGAAGTGTAACAAATCCCATTGATTCATTCTCTGATTGTTCAAGAATAATATATTCCCTTGATTCAAACTCATAGTAGCCTAGAAAAGTGAGTCTCGCGTATGCAAGTTTGTCAACTACAGACCACTCATTAGTCTTTGAAAGCCATACAACCAAGATCGGGAAGCCATTCTCAACTCGCCATGGGTTATCACTAATATAGAATGAGGCAAGTATGTCTGCCTCGTCGTCGTTGTCGAAGTCTGTAACCAGCAGGTCACCGGTGCCCAATGAAAGGGTGTAATTCTCAATAACAATAGGATTCGGTCCCTCTTGTTGGCACAGCATACTATAGAAGCTGGTAGCTATTTCAATAGTTTTTAATGATTTTGTCAATATAGCGCAAGTGTCAAACTGCCCCTTACTGATAAGGAGCCTGTCAAAAATTGTATTATCAAAATTGCATGTGTTTAAATCGTCATCAATAATCATTTCATAGGGAGAGATTCGAGGGCCTTCTTCAACGTAAATTATTTCATTGTTATAAATATATCCGCAGTATGAAACATGCTGTGCGTACTCAATCATGTCAAGCAACGTATACTGCTCGGTTTCCGCTTTCGCACGGCAAAAGGTGCCAAGAAAGATGCCGACAGCAAAAAGCACAAGAGAGGAAAGATAGAAAAAGTTTGTGCGATGGCTGACCGTTTTCATGGGGCGATGCTCCGCAGGTTTTTGGCATTGATATTTTTTCATCGGCCGAGGCCTGTTGGATGGATATGGCATAGGCTAACCGGAAAACATGAAACTATCCAGGGCAAGATGTGGGCGGGCTCACCCCTCCCCCAACCACACCAACTCCTCCAAAACCTCCACCAACTCCGCATACACACCCCCCTGCTGCATGGGGTGCCCGAACAGCGCAGTCCTTTCCCGCAGCAAACCCTGCTGCGACACCGCGTCCGGATACGCCTTCGACAAGGTCATGGCCAACCGCTCAGCAAGAAAATAGCCCGTAACCGCGGAATGGAATTTTTCCCAGGTTGTGCCGAACTTTTCCTTGGTCTTGGAGAAAAAGCGCTCCGCCTCTTCGGTCGGCTCCTGGGCGGCCACTGTGCGCAGCAGCGACGAAAGCATATTGATGTTCGAACCGGGAATGCCCGCGCGCCAGCCCAAAAGCCAGCAATTGCGCTGGAACAGCAGGAAATGGTCCGTGCCCACCGCGATGATCTCGTCCATGATCTCCACTGCCCGCACCAGCACAGGGTCGTCCCACGCGATGTCCTGCTCGTAGAGGTGCCAGGCCGGGACTTCATGGATGGGGTTTTGGCGTGGGTCCTTGCCCAGGGCGGTGGTGAGCAAATGGGCGAACCAGCGGTTGGCGTCTGCCGAGCGCGGGGTCTCCAAATGGGAGTAGCTCAGCAGGTAACGGCCCTGGCCATATTCCCCTGAGATCACGCAGGGCTGGCCCGTGAGAAAATCAGGCCTGAGCTGCACGCCGTAGGTCTCGCGCCAGTGGGAAATAGCGTTGTCCGGGACCTGATTGAGCGGCAGGTCAGCCATCCAAAAATCATCGCCAGGGTCGGAATAGGTTGCCAGGACCTGGACAGCATTGTCCGATTGAGGCTCAAACCTTGCGGGCCACCACACAGGGAGCAGCGGGCTTTCCTGCATGCTCTCCGGGAGCAGGGGATGGCTCTGGGGGGTGGTGACGTGGATATGCCCGCTGGCCAGGTGCAGCATACGCTCCTTGATGGCGGCCCGTTGCCACGGGCACAGGTCCAGCCCGAACTGGCCGGTGAGTCCTAAACCAGCGCCACCGCAAAAACCCAAGTAGGTCCCGCCCGAGGCCGTGAACTCGCGGATGGCGTCCATGCCCGCATCACCGAGCTTTTCCGCTTTGCGCCGGGCCACGCCCCCCGGCACGATCAAGGCCTTGGGCGGTTCCGCGCCGCTCTTGCCTGCGAGGGCTCCCCCTGCTATGTCTTGCGCCCGCACCATTCGGCAAGGAAATCCCATTTCACGGATAGCTCGCCAGGCGAGCAGCCCCCAAATGTGGGATTCGTCCCAAAGCATGGCCAGGCTTGACATGGTTTCCCTGCCTATGAGGTTCAATGGATATTCACGAGGTACGCGTTCCATCACCCATGGAGGGAACGCTCGCCCCACAAAGAAGGTAGCAGCCGGTCCCGCCTTTTGCCAAGGGGCCGCATGGAATACAACCGGGAAAAGACCCGGAACCGGAGAAGCACATGACGCGCACTGAACTGCCCAAGGGCTATGAACCCAAAGACGTGGAAGCCCGCTGGGCCGCCCATTGGGAAGAGACCAAACCGTATACCCCCGACCCCGAGGCTGGCGGCGATCCCTATTCCATCGTGATCCCGCCGCCCAATGTGACGGGTTCCCTACACATGGGCCACGCCCTGAACATTACCCTGCAGGACATCCTGTGCCGCTACAAACGGCAAAAAGGCTTCAATGTCCTGTGGATTCCAGGCACGGACCACGCAGGCATCGCCACCCAGAACGTGGTGGAACGCCAGCTCAAGGCCGAAGGCAAGAGCCGCCACGACCTGGGCCGCGAAGCTTTTATCGAAAAAGTCTGGGAATGGCGCGAGGATTACGGCGGCAGGATCCTCAATCAAATCCGCCGCCTCGGCGCGTCCGTGGACTGGACCCGCGAACGCTTCACCTTTGATCAAGGTCTGTCCCGCGCCGTGCGCGAAGTGTTCGTGCGCCTTTACGAAGAAGGTCTCATTTACAAGGGCAACTACATCATCAACTGGTGCAACCGCTGCCATACAGCCCTGGCTGATGATGAAGTCGACCACATGTCCAAGCGCGGCACCCTGACCCAGATCAGCTATCCCCTGACAGACGGCTCGGGCAGCCTGGTGGTGGCCACGACCCGGCCCGAAACCATGCTCGGCGACACCGCCGTGGCCGTGCACCCCGAGGACGAGCGCTACAGTCGGCACATCGGCAAGCACGTGACCCTGCCCCTGGTGGACCGCGAAATTCCGGTCATTGGCGACGCCTACGTGGACAAGGAGTTCGGCACGGGTTGCCTCAAGGTCACCCCGGCCCACGATATGAACGACTGGGAACTGGGCCGCAAGCACAACCTTGAAGCCCTGCAGGTCATTGACGAAGATGGCCGCATGAACGAGAACGCGCCCGAGCGCTTCCAAGGCATGGCCAAGGAAGACTGCCGCAAGGCCGTGGAAGCCGAGCTCAAGGAACTGGGCCTGCTCATCGCCCAGGAAGACTACGACCACAATGTGGGCCACTGCTACCGCTGCAAGTCGGTCATTGAACCCCACGTGTCCGAACAGTGGTTCGTGGCGGTCAAGCCCTTGGCTGAGGCAGCCCGCGCCGCCGTGCCCGAGAAAACGCAAATTTATCCCGAGAACTGGGCCAAGGTCTATTACGAGTGGCTGGACAACATCCGGGACTGGTGCGTCTCCCGTCAGATATGGTGGGGACACCGCATCCCAGCCTGGACTTGCGCGGCCTGCGGTGAATTCATTGTAGCCCGCGAAGACCCCACGGCCTGTACTTGCGGTTCCACGGACCTCAAGCAGGAAGAAGACGTGCTCGACACCTGGTTCTCCTCGGCCCTGTGGCCCTTTTCCACCATGGGCTGGCCCGACCAGACCCCGGAACTGGCCAAGTACTACCCCACGTCCGTGCTGGTCACCGGCTTTGACATCCTCTTCTTCTGGGTCGCGCGCATGATGATGATGGGCATACACTTCCAGAAGGAAATCCCTTTCAAGCACGTGTACATCCACGCCCTGGTGCGCGACGCCGAGGGCAAGAAGATGTCCAAGTCCACGGGCAACGTCATCGACCCCATCGACATCATCGACAAGTACGGCACCGATTCCCTGCGTTTCACCCTCACTGCCTTCGCAGCCATGGGCCGGGACATTAAGCTTTCGGAAGATCGCATCGAGGGCTACCGCCACTTTGTGAACAAGCTGTGGAACGCGGCCCGCTTCGCGCTCATGAACCTGCCCGACGAGGTCCCCCCGGGCGACCCGGCCTTGCTGCACGAGACGGACGGCCTGCACCACGCCTGGATTTTCCACCGCTTGGAAGAGATCAAGGCCCAGGTGGACACGGCCTACGACACCTATGCGTTCAACGACGCGGCCATGTCCCTGTACAAGTTCGTGTGGCACGAGTTCTGCGACTGGTACCTCGAGATGATCAAGGCCGAGCTCTCGGGCGATGATGCCGAGCTAAAAGCCCAGGCCCAGAGCTGCCTGTGGACCGTGCTCAAGGAAACCTTGCTTCTGCTGCACCCGATCATGCCCTTTGTGACCCAGGAGATATGGGACCACCTGCCCTCCATGGACGAAGCGGACATTGCCCGCGCACCCTTTCCCGAGCCCATCGCGGCCCGGAACAATGCAGAGGCGGCCACGGCCATGTCCCTGGTGCAAGAGGTCATTGTCAGCGTGCGCAACATCCGGGGCGAACTGAACATCAAACCTTCGCTCAAGCTCC
>QZKZ01000301.1 GCA_004796465.1 Desulfovibrio sp. | reverse complement strand
TGGACAGACCGCCCTTGCGGTGGCCGAGCCAAGCGTAGGCTGCCTTGTACAAGCGCTTGTTCACCCCGGAATAAAAACAAATTTGACCCATGAGGATGAACAGGGGAATCACGGTCAGACCGTAGGTAGTAAAGACCTTCCACACTTCCGAACCAAGCATGGACGCTGCGGCATTGAAGTTGCGCACGTACCAAAAGCCCAGGAAACCGATCAGGGCCATGGCGAATGCCACGGGGATGCGCAGGAAAAACAGCGCCAGCAGGAGCACAACCACGCCGATGACACCGACCAGGGCCAAGCTCATGATCCGGACTCCTGCTTATTCTTGCAACGCATCATGTCCAGAATGTCCCAGGCCAGGGCCAGGGCCAACACGGCAACGCCCACGCCCACGGCGATCATGATGGGGTAAAAGGGAAAACGCAGGGTCTCGGCCAATTCACCGGATTCCATCTTTTTCATGGCCAGGCGGAAAATGCGCCAGGCCACCAGCCCGAACAATCCGCAGGATGCCAGGGAGGTCAAGGCGTCGATCGCCCGTTCCAAAACCTTGGGGAACTTGCCGCTCATGATGGTCAAGGCGATGTGACCCTTTTTGCGCTGGGTCGCGGCCAAGCCAAAGGCCACCACCAAGGCGCCCAGGAACTCCATGAGCTCCACCGTTCCTTTGATGGGTTCGCCTGCGGTGCGCAGGATCATGTTGGCGCAGGCCAAAAACATCATGGCGGCCAAGGCCACGCAGCCCAAGGCAAGGAGTCCGTTGCTCAGTCCGTCTATGGCGCGTTCCAATGTTTTCACGAGCTACAACCCATGTGTTGCGGAGTTCAGAAAAAGCGGCCGCCCGGGCATATCCCGAGCGGCCGTGAATAGCAATTCCGTTACATGGGGCGCACTACTCGCCGTACTCTGCTTCGTACTTGGCCTTGAGGTCCATCATCTCGGCGAACAAGGCCTCGGCGTCCAAGCCGGCTTCGCTCGCAGCGGCCTTCCACTCGTCGATCATGGGCGACAAGGTCTCCAGGGCCTGGGCCATGTCAGCTTCAGGCCACTCGATGACTTCGATGTCATAGGTCTCCTTGGACCAGGCCAAGGATTCCACCACGTGCTCGTCCATGTACTGGCCGGTCCACAAGCATTGCTCGCGGCCCAGTTCTTCCAGGACCTGCTGGACCTCGGGATCCAGGCTGTCCCACACGTCGCGGTTCATGACCACGGCAAAGGGGTAGACCTGGAAGTTGGTCACGGTCTCGTAGCGGCAGGTCTCGGCAAAATTGAAATCCTTGAGCACTTCAAGGGAGGAGAGCAAGCCCTGGACCAAGCCCTTTTGCAAGGCGTCCGGGGTCTCGGACATAGGCTTGGATACGGGCACCGCGCCCAACATTTCCAGAACGCGGGAAGCGCCGCCAGACGCGCGGATTTCCAGGCCTTGCAGGTCGGCCAGGGTGCGCACGGGCTGGGTGGCCATGAGGTTCGAAGGCGCGGTGGTGAACATGGTCAGCACCTTGAAATCGGCAAAGGCCTCGGGGTTGTGCTTTTCGTACAGATCCCAGAGCACCAGGCTGGGCACCGTTGAACTGGAAAAACCCACCGGCACTTCCAACACCGAGGTCAGGGGGAACGCGCCGGGAAAATACGCCATGGAGGTGCAGCCGATGTCGGCTTGGCCATCCTTAACGCCGTCGAACATGTCCTTGGCGCCGAGCAGGGTGCCGCCCGGATAGGTCTCCACAACCACAGCGCCGTTGGTGCGTTTTTCCACTTCCTCGGCCCAGCGTTCCATTTGCACGCAGGGAAAGGTGATGGCCGGGGGGAAGTTGGCGTAGCTCAGCACCACTTCGGCCCGGGCCTGGGTCGCGGGAAGGATCGTCAAAAGCGCGGTTCCGAGAGCCGCTGCGGCCAGAAACATTCCAAGTACTTTTTTCATTTGTGTCTCCCTCAATTCCTCTGTCCCGAGTTGGCGAACCCCATCGGATTGTTCTGTTGACTTGACATTTTTCCTGTGTTTCTGCTCGCCTACCACAGCCACTTTGTGTTCGCAAGCCGCTCCAAACCGGGAATGGAGACACCTCCCACTTGTTCTCAGGGACCGTGAACCGGACTTTGTTCTTTTGGCCGGGGTGTGCTGTAGTACAGCTCATGCACAAGGTGTCGCACATATCCGTGACCCCGGCCGAGGCCGGACAAAAATTGCTCAATTTCCTGCAACGGCGCTTGGGGGGACAGGTGCCCAAATCAGCGCTCATGCGCTGGATCCGCACGGGCCAGGTCCGGGTGGACGGAAAGCGGGCCAAGCCCTTTTTCCGCCTGGACCAGGACATGGTGGTGCGCATCCCGCCTCATACGCCTGGTAAACAGGACCCCTCGGCCCTGGCTTCGACTGTGGACCATGGACCACGTTTTCGGGTCGCGCATGGGCTGGAAGACTTGCTTGTGGTGGAAAAACCCTCTGGTCTGCCCATGCATGGCGGCTCCAAGCAGGATACGAGTCTCCAATCTCTCCTTGCCACGCAATTCGCTGATGCGGACTTCGCGCCCACTCCGGCCCATCGCCTGGACAAGGACACTTCGGGCCTGGTGCTCGTGGCGCTGAGTTATTCGCGTTTGGCTGAACTGCACGAGTTGTTTCGCGAGCGCAAGATCGCCAAACTGTACCTGGCTTGGGTCAGTGGACGTATTCCTGTTGGGGAGCGCTGGACCATGGAGGACCAATTAGCCAAGGCAGGCAATCCGGGCAAGGAACGGGTCGAGCCTGGCAGCGGCAAAACCGCTCTGGCTGAAGCGGTATCCTTGCAAACAGAAAATGAGGCCACGCTGCTGGCCGTGCGCCTCTTGACGGGCCGAACGCACCAAATTCGCGCCCAGCTCTCCAGCCGGGGCTTTCCCCTCATGGGCGACGTCAAGTATGGGGGGCCGGTGCTCAAGGACATTAACGTGCGAATGCTCCTGCACTGCGCCTTCTTGGGCTGGGCTGGTGAAGGATATTCCATGCTGCCGGACTGGCCCGAACCCTATGGCATCGATAAGGGCCTCGACCTGCCCGCCCTTTTTCCTGATCTCAAGGAATAATTACGAAATCAGCGGAGCGAACCACTCGGGGTGGCCTTGCATGAAGGCCAGGGAGGCTCTGAGGGAATCCTCATCATGAGGTTCAAAGGTCACGGACGGGGTCAGGTTGCGCGCCTGGAGCAAGGCAAAGAACTGGTCCCAGGGAATGGCGCCCTGGCCCATGCCCACGTGCTGGTCGCTGGAACCGTCGTTGTCGTGCAGGTGCAGGTGGCGAAGGTAGGGAGCAAAGCACTCGACCCACTTGTCCAGATCCTGCTTGTCCACCCCCCGGGAAAAACAATGCCAGTGGGAAACGTCAAAGCAGATACCCGCGCCCCGGCTTTCCAGGGCGGCCACTGCGTCGCAAACCGGCTCGGGCTCCAGCTCAAAGGTGTTTTCCAGGTACAGGGGTGGATGGCCGGGCCAACCGTCCAACAGATCGGCCCAAGTCTCGGTGTGGCGCTCCAGCCAGCCGTCCCGGTCTTCGCCGTAGACGTCTTGGGAATAGTCCACATGCCCGACCATGAGCTTGGGGTTCAGCAACTGGGCCATGGCAAAGGCTGTTTTCAGCCGCAGCCTGGTGGCGTCCAGGATAAACCGGTCATGGCTGCCAGGGTGCAGGTTCTCGTACGTGAGATGCACGGAACAGGACAGGCCGCGCTGGGCCAAGGTGTTTCCCAACCCCTCGAACCACGCGTTGTCCTTGTTTTGCAGGGACCAGGCATCCAGGCACAATTCGGGATGCAGGCCATTGGCCAGGAAATATTCCAGGAATTCAGGCCGCAGGGCAACATAGCGGCAAGGCAGGCAGATGAAATACACGCCGCCCCCTAGGACACGAAGTCGCTCAGGGGACTGTAGACCCGGCTGTGCAGGACTTCTCCCGAGTCCGTGTCCACGATGGACAAGCGCAGGGCGAACACGTCCTCGAGAACCACATCGCCGGGCAGGACAACTTCCGCGTCCATGGTTTTGTAATTCTCGATCTGAAATTGCAGCTCATCGCTGATCACTTCGGTTTCGATCTCCTGGCCATCGCTGCCCAGAAGCTCAATTTCCATGTTCCCGGCCAAGGGACCGGAGTCTGACTGGTTGTGCAGGTCAAAGCTGACCACCAAACCGTCGTCAGCTGCCCTGGGGGTCAGGCTGAGGTTTTCATAAGTGGCCCGGCCCTGGTCCACGTCCGCGAGCAGAGCGTTGAGGTCCACGGGCTCGGTTTCTTCAAGGGGTTCCTCAACATGGGCCTCCTCGCCGTTGGCGTCCACGGCCGCAGCCATGGCCTCCAGCAACTCGGGATCGTAGCTTTCCAGGAACTTCTCGAATTCCTGCAGGTCCGCGAGGTCGACTTCCATCTTGTTGAGCTGGTAGACCAACGAATCCCGCTCTGCAGCGAGTTCCTTGTTCTTGGTCCAAAAAGTATAGCCCATGTACAGGCCGCCCAAGGCCAAAAGAAACACGGTGACCATGAAAAATATCCCGAACTTGATCCACCGGGAACTGATGCGCAGACGGCGTACGTGCTGATCGTCACGCATAAGGAGAACACTGAACTTGTCGCTCATTTATCGGGCACTCCATGTTTCACTGACTATTTCCCATTGGTTGCCGTCGGGCATCAGGATCAGGGTCTTGACGCCCGTGTCCCGATACTCGCCGGCCTGGTATTCCTGCACAAAACTCACCGCCAATCCCTGGGAATGCAAGCGCACCTGCACATCGCTGACCCCCACGCTCATGGCTTGGCCCCTGGCCCAAATCTCTTGCTTGTGATTGCGGATGGCCTCCAGGCCTCGCCTTCCGCCTTGGGACGCATTGTCCGCGTAAAAGGCCAGGTACTCATCCATGTCAGCCTGTTCCCAGGCCGTGCGCCACTGCTCCACCAGGTCGGTTGCGTCTTCGGCCAAGCTCTCCACGTACCGTTCTTCCAGACCCTGCCGGGCCATGACCCATTCCTTGCCCACGATCTTGAGTTCCCCGGACTCGTCCTCCATCCAGTACAAGCGCTTGATGCCTTCGCTGGTCAAGCTGGGGGAGCGGTAGAATTGGCCGAAGTAGGTCACCCAGTAATCCGGGCCTTCCACCACGCGGATATCGTGGACCGAAACCTGGATCCAGGGCAGGTTGCGAAACAAGCCTTCCTTGTGGGCACGAAATGCGGCAAACGAACCTTGGGCCCGGGAAAAGCGCTCGGGATCGTAAAAGCTGAAGAACTCCTCGGACCTGGACTGCCAGGCGCCAGCCCAACCCTCGACCAGGGCGGCCAGTTCAGCGACACGATCCGTGTATTCTTCGTCTTGGGCGGTCTCGGCCCAGTCCAAATCCCGGGCAATAACCACGGGAACCCCGGAAGCAAGATGGGTCTCCAACTGGTTCATGTCGTCCATTTCCAGGGCCACGCAGCCCCTGGTCTCACGGGGCACGATCTCGTGGCCCCGGCCATGGATCCAGATGCCCGAACCGGTTTTGCCCCGCAAGCGGTCAACGGGATTGGGAAAATTCAAGGTGTAGGCCAGGTCGCCGAACAAATCGTAATCCAGGCCCGTGTCAATGCGGGTTTCAGTGAAGTACACGCCTTCGGGAGTGCGCAAGTCGCCTTCCGCGAACTTGTCGCCCTCTTGCTCACCCGTGGTGCAGGTAAACCGCTCAGCCACTGACAAGGGGCTTTGGTGCATGAACAAGAAGAGCTGTTGTTCGGACTTGTCAATACCGATGACCAGGGACGGACTGAACGCGGTACCTGAAATCTCGGTTTCCCACCCTTCTGCGGCCGCTGACAAGGGGGCCACGCAGAGGGCGAGCACCAACGCAACCCGGGCCAGCCAAGTCGCCGCTATCAATTGAAAACCACGAGGCCCCGCGCCCCGCTTGTTATGGACGGAAACCCGCATCCCCCTCGTCCTTGTGTTCTTGTCGTTTCATGGATTTTGACCGCGTGTAGCATACTCCCACGCTACTTGCCAGTTGGTCGGACTCGGATTTGCCGCTGCTGTTTACTGCTCAACCCGCCACGCCGGGCAGGCTGCGGCTCGCGCACATCCCGAAAAACCCTTCTCATAGCCGACGACCAGGGTCGACATCCCTGGTATAGTAGCGGGGCCTCTCTTGTCCACCCCTGGCTGGGGCCATGAAACTACCGGGTCTGCCTAAGCGCCCGCGTTCAGAAGCTCCTGGCGCGTGAAGATGGAGGTCAGCTCATACCCGGCTTGGGCAAGATTTTCCCGGCCGCCTTCCTCGCGGTCCAGGACGCAAATCACACCGGCCACCTCAAGCCCGGCGTCCTTGACCCGTTCGCACGAGGTGATCAAGGTGCCGCCCGTGGTCACCACGTCCTCCAGCAGGACCACCTTGGCGCCGGATTCAAAATTGGCCATTCCTTCGAGGTACTGGTTGGTGCCGTGCCCCTTTGATTTCTTCCGAATAATGAATGCGGGCAATGGGGATATACCGCCTTTGCCCGCTTCAATGTGCGACACCACGCTCACGCTGCTGACCAAGGGGTCAGCGCCCAGGGTCATGCCGCCCACACCCGCCACCTCAGCGTCCAAGTCCTGGATCAGGTCGAGAAAGCACAGAGCCAGCAAGTAAGCGCCCTCTGGATGCAGGGCGGTCTGCTTGCAATCAAAGTAATACTCGCTCTTACGGCCGGAGGTGAGCACAAAGTCGCCTTCTTTATACGACTTCTCCAGGAGCAGCCGGGCCAGCTGTTTGCGGATTTCGTTCATGGGGGCTCCTTGGGCAGGGGTTAGGACTGGGCAAAAACCCGTGAAAAAACCAGGTCCTCGTGCCGCTTGTAATAGCCCACATCGAACAGGGAGGCCAGGGTCTCTTGCGGGATGCGCTCGGTGATGGCCGGTTCCTGCTTTACCAACTCCTCGAACAGAGTCTTGCTTTCCCAGGATTTCATGGCCACTTGTTGGACCGTGACATAGGCCTCTTGCCGGGCCATGCCCGACTCGATGAGCGCGGTAAGCACCCGCTGGGAAAAAAACAGGCCGTAGGAACCCATGAGGTTGCGTTCCATGTTCTCGGGGATCACCCGCAAATTGGCCAGGAGGTTGCTCAAGCGGTGCAGGATGTAGTCCATGAGAATGGTGGAGTCGGGCATGATCACCCGTTCCACCGAGGAGTGGCTGATGTCGCGCTCATGCCACAGGGCCATGTTTTCCATGGAGGCCAGGGAATTGGTGCGCACCAGGCGCGACAGACCTGTGAGATTTTCCGCGGAAATGGGATTCTTCTTGTGGGGCATGGCGGACGAGCCCTTTTGGCCCTTGGCGAATCCTTCTTCCACCTCCAGGACCTCGGTGCGCTGCAAATGCCTGAGTTCCACGCACAGCCTTTCCACGCCGCCCGCGGCCAGGGCCAGGGCCGTGAAGAAATGGGCGTGCCGGTCGCGCTGCACAATCTGGGTGGACACGGGGTCCACGCCCAGGCCCAAACGTTGGCAAGCTATGCGCTCCAGCTCCGGATCGAGCAAGGCGTAGGTGCCCACGGCCCCGGAGATTTTGCCCACCTTCACGCCCTCGTGGGCAGCGCGAAAGCGCTCGAGGTGGCGGGAAAACTCGGCGTGGAACCCGGCGATCTTGAGGCCGAACGTGGTGGGCTCGGCATGGATGCCGTGGGTACGGCCCATGACCATGCGTCCCTTGTGGGCCATGGCCATGTCCTTGAGGACTGACAAAATTCGCTCGAATCCCTTGAGCAGGATGTCTCCGGCCCTGGCAAGCAGCACGCCGTTGGCCGTGTCCACAATGTCCGAGGAAGTGCAGCCCAGGTGGATGAAGCGGGCTTCGGGGCCGACCTTTTCCTCGACCGCGGTGAGAAAGGCGATCACGTCGTGACGCGTGGTCTCCTCGATCTCCAGGATCCGGTCCAGGTCAAAGTCTGCCTTTTGTTTGATCACGTCCAGACTGGCTTGGTCGATGACGCCCAGCTCTTGCCAGGCCTCGCACACGGCTATTTCCACTTCCAGCCAGACCCGGAACTTGTTTTCCAGGGTCCACAGGGCCGCCATTTCAGGTCGACTGTAGCGTTCAATCATGGTTCGGGGTTCCCGGCCGACCGGGATGGGAAAGGTGAACGAAAAAGCGGCAGCCCGTGTGGACTGCCGCTTGCTTTAGCTTATGATCCGGCGGTGCTTGAGGAGTCCTGCTTGGCCGGCGCCGCCTTCTTGGTCTCGCTGGAGCCTGAAGACCCAGAGGATGTTTCCTTGCTCTTTCCAGACGATGCGCTGTCGCCGTTGCTCTTGGCCGTACCATCCTTGGCCGCACCGTTCGTCCCGCCGTTGTTTCCGGCCGAGGGGTTCTTGGCCGCGTAATCGGTCACGTACCAGCCCGACCCCTTGAGGATGAACGAGGTGTTGGACATGATCCGCTTGGACGGGGTCTTGCACATGGGGCAATCCACTTCGTGTTCCTCGAAATTGGATTGCCATTCTTCAAAGACTTGGTTGCACTCGGGGCAACAATATTCATAGATGGGCATGGGGCCACCTCCCTGAAATTTCTCCGCGCAGGGATAGATACGTCGTCACGGGCGAATGTCCAGGGACGATCATCTCGATCGCGCCAAGGACAGAGTCACCTGTGAAAGGGTACAGCTGGGAAGAAATCTAGCTTTGCGCTGCAGCCTTGGCTTCGCGGACGCGGGCCTTGAGACGTTTTTTGCGGCGGTGGCGCTTGCGGTCGATTTCTTTTTTCCGTTCGTGTTTTTTATGTCGAGACATGATTTTCTCCTTCGTTGCTGCAATTTCTCAGCTTACAAGAACGACAGGGGCCATGTCCAGAACTTTTTACCCCTGGTCATAATACCCGCTGATCCCATCACTTTCCTGCACGCGGACCCCGGTAAAACCCTTGTCCTCAAGCAGATCCAAGCCTTGCTCCAATACGTCCAGATGTCCTGAACCCAATTGGAGCAGGGTGTCGCCCTCTCCCAGGACCCGCAAGCGGAACTCCCGAAATCCAAGCTCCACAAGCGCATCTTCGATCTCGCCCACCCGCTGCAGCATAGCCGCGTCCACGGGTGTGGAGTAGGGAAAACGCGTGAGCAGGCAGGGCCGGGCAGGTTGGTCCCAGGCTTCCAATTCCAGGTCGCGGGCCGCCTCGCGAATGTCATCCTTGGTCAATCCGGACTCGGCCAAGGGGCTCTCGACTCCCAGCTCTTGCAGGGCCTGAAGACCGGGCCGGTGTGCCGCCAAGTCCGAGGCATTGCTCCCGTCCAACACCCGCTCCACTCCCACCTCGCGCGCCCAGTCCTTGATCAGGGTAAAGGCCGCCTGTTTACAATGGTAGCAGCGCTGGGGATCATTGGCGCGTACCGTGTCCAGGGACAAGGGGTCGAACTCCAAGGCCTGCCACGGAATTTCTTGGGAAGTGAGCCATGTATGGGCCCACTGCTTTTCCCTGGCCGTCATGTGAGGACCGGACAAAAACACGGCCCGGAACTCCACGCCCAAGCGATGGGCCATGAATGCCACAAACCTGCTGTCCAAGCCGCCGGACACTGCGATCACGCAGGGGTCGCCCTTGACCAGCTTTTCCTTGAGCACGGCCAGTCCCAAACCATAGGTAAGAAAGGAACTCACGATGAGGGGATCTCCTCCTGGGCCTGGGTGAGCAGGAAATCGCCCTTTTCGATCCAAGACTTGAGCGTGTCCGCGATTTCCAGGGACAGGACATAGCTGGTCAGGGGCACGGTGGGCACCTTCTTGCCCACCAACTCCACCTCGCCGTTTTTCAGCTCTTCGTAGGGCACGTGGGCCAGGACCCGGGGCAAACCTTGCGGATAATCGTGGCCGTAGTCCTTGATGGGCATAAGGATGTCCGAGTCATCCACGCCCGTGTAGTACGCCACTTCCTCGTTGAGGATGGGAATGGGTACGCCCACGCCCACTGCCAGTGAGCAACCGTAGCCCAGCATGCTCACCCCGCGCAGGTAACGGGCGTTCATCTGCTTGAGGCTGCCCTTGAGCATGAGGGTGCCCGATGGGTTGATGGGCACGCCCCGCTCGTTGCGCTTGGGGGCGGCCACATGCTGGGTGCCCGCGCCAAGCACATAGCCCACACCGCCGCCCAGGAAAATGCGCGTGCCCAGGCCGATGGTCAGGAAATAGGGGTCGTTGAACAGGGGCGAGAGCCGCCCGGACGTGGCGAAGTTCACGTTGCGGGCGCTGGGCTTGAGCGGTCCCATGTAGGTGTAGAT
>QZKZ01000265.1 GCA_004796465.1 Desulfovibrio sp. | reverse complement strand
TTCCTTTTCAGCCAAGGCTGTTGCCGCCACCACGGTGATCGAGATCAGTATCGAGTCCATGACCGGGAAGCAGAGCGGTTTCAGCGAGTAGTCAGTTCTCCCAGCACTCGATTACGGCGGCGTCCTTGAGGCTGCCCGAGTAGAGGTTGTCCGGCCCCAGGTCCTGGGCGCTGAACCGAACCTAGAAGATGTTTATTGCCTCACATGTCAAATTGATTTGTTTGCTGAGAACTAGCAGCCAAGTCATCGACGAGGGGGTGGGAAATCAAAACATAAGATGGTATCAATACCTCAATAGTTTGTAAGCAAAGACCGCAGTGATCGTTAATAGCACCTGAAATAGTCTTAGCGAGGATGAAAAATTCTAGTTGGCTGATTACTTTTCCAGCAAGGTTGAGAGGAGTCGAAGAATGAGTGAAATTTTAGAATGTTACAAAATGTTCGTTGATTCAGCACATGCCGCTACTAAGCAGCGTGGTGAAGCGAATAAGTTCTATGTTGGTTTAGCTTCAAGCCTTATATCATTTGTTACATTTGTGTCCGCAATGGGCTTCGTTGATATTCATCCAGTCATGTTCATCTCCCTAATGACAACACTAGGATTGCTGGTCAATTTGATTTGGTATTTTAGTATTAGATCATACAAAATGCTAAACTCGGCAAAGTTTAAAGTAATTCACAAGCTAGAAGAAAAGTTATCTTGTCAGTGCTATGCAGAAGAGTGGAAAATACTAAAAAGAGGTAACAAAGTATTTGGGTATCAAACCCAATCCTATCTTGAAAGATGGCTACCGGCAATGTTTTCATTGCCATATATCGCTCTTTTTGTTGTCGTATTAGTGAGGAGGTAGGGCGTGGAGTTGTTGGTTATTGTGTCAATTATAGGTCTAGTGGTTATGTACAAAATGACCTCCGGTAGAGGGCATTTGAAGAATATTTTTACATTCGAAAGAATAGGTGTATTTATACTATCTCTTTGGGTGTATTTTAACTATAGTAATGGGTCACTTCTGACATATGACTTCTTTGTCATCTTTGTTCCTGTAGTTTCCATACTGTTTCTTTTTTCTCGTCGAGGCCATCTGAAGTTACAAAAAGAGCATAATGAGAAGGCAAAGCACATTGCAACAAGACTGGCGAATGGAGAAGAGGTACTGGATGAGTTTGTGTTGCATTTACGCCCTTTTTTCTTTGATAATCAAGTTGAGCTTACGGTGTCTGGTGTCTTTTCTCCTCTTGGGAGTGTTGGTGATAATGTGGCCTTGCTAGAAGAGGCTATTAACTACTCTGTAGAGAAGGAGGGGTTGATCCACCTTTGCGCAACTGATGGTTTTGTTGTTCATGGAAGCGGAGCTGTTGATACGAGCGAATTGTCACTTAACTGGAGGGCATTGTTGCAATGCATGATTGATAAATCTGAGATAATAACACTGATTCCCTCATATACAAAGGCAACTCTTTGGGAGATAGAGACTGTTGTTTTAAGCGACAATCTATTTAAGACAATTTTCATAATGCCTCCAAAGAGAACAAAGATGAGAAGTGATTCTACTCTGGATGGGCATTGGGAGAAGAGTAGAGAAGCGTTAAATGCATTTGGTGTCAATTTGCCATTGTACAATAATGGTGGATTACTCTTTCGTTTTGTTGACGATGAGGTTGAGGAGATATCAAGGCTTGAGTGGTTGAATACAAAAAAATTCAATAAGAATATAAGTAGAGTTATAGTCGAAATGGTGCAGAAAAGTAAAAATAACAAATATTGGGATAAGCTTGAAAGGAAGCATGTTGAGAAATCAATGGCCGGGTTAGAGTCTCGCCTGTACCGCGCGACAGTGGCAAGAACAAGCACAGGCACCGGGCATAGGTGTAACTAATGTTATGGCTAGATTCTATAACAGATACTTCGCCGGATCAATCTTCAGCGGCTCGGGATCAAGGCACTCCTTGACCGTGACCTTGTCGCGGTCGTCGTCGGACAGGGCCTGGTTGTCCAGGGAGCCCAAGTCCAGGGTCTGGGCGGGCTTGGGGTTCATCTTGTAGTCAAAGGCCACCAGCACCGTGGGAAACAGCGGGGCGTCGGAATTGGATTCACTGACAATGCCGTATTCGCCCGTGCTGAGCTGAACAAAGCTGCCCACGGGATAAATACCCAAACACTTGACCAGTTGCTCTATCATGCCCGGGAAAAAATCCTCGCCGCGCATGGAATACATGATCTTGAGCGCTTTGCTGGGCATCATGCCCTTTTTGTAGACCCGCTCGCTGGTGAGGGCGTCGTACACGTCGACCACGGACAGGATCCGGGCCTGGGGCGCGATCTCCTCGCCCTTGAGGCCTTTGGGGTAGCCCTTGCCGTTGTGCTTTTCATGATGCTCGCCAATGCCCCGGAGGATGGTCTCGTCCGTGACCTGGCGCCCCAGGAAGCCGAGGCCCCGGTCCGGATGCTCCTTCATGACCCGGAACTCTTCGTCCGTGAGCTTGCCCGGCTTGTTCAGGATCTCCGGCGGGATCAGGGCCTTGCCCACGTCGTGGTACAGGCCGGCCATGCCCAGCTGCTCCAGGGTGGAGCGATCCAGGCCCAGGTGCTTGCCCAGGGCCACGCCCAGCACTGAAACATTGATGGAATGGGTAAAGGTGTATTCGTCAAAGGACCGCAGCTTCGATAAGCTGACCAGGGCGTCGGCGTTGCGCGACACGCTGTTGATGAATTCGCCGACCAGGTCCTTGGATTTGCCCATGTCCACTTGGCTGCCCATGCGCGCGTCCGCCATGAGGTCCTTGGCGAAGTTGATGGAGTCCTTGTAGACCTTGCGAGCAACCTGCATCTCTTCGCGCAGGTCCACTTCGTTTTGGCGGTCACGGCTCGGCCAGCCCTTGGTCAGGGCCTTGGACATGGCCTTGTCCAAGTCGCCCTTGCCCGAGGATTGGCTATCCTCGCTGCGGGCCGGATCGACAAAGGCCTCGGTGAATCCGTCGGCCAGCAGGGTGGCGATCTGGTTCCAGGAGCGGATCACGCCTTCCTGGGAATAAAGGTAGGGATGCTCTGTCCAATCGAGTCCTGTATCCACCACGTACATGCCGACCTTGAGGTCCTGGGCCGCTATCTTCTTCACGTCGCCTCCTGAGGGAAATCTCGGTCAAGGGAAATTAGCATAGCCCTTTTCATTGATAAAGCAGGACCTGTATGGGTCGTGAAGGGCAAGCCGCGTCTTGTCACGGGCGCGGAGTTCTCGTACACATGCTTACATGGAATACTAGAGCAACGAGCCGTGGTTGGAGGTGGCGGTTAACGGGGAGGAAACGATCATGGCGGCAAAACGGAAATTGCGGGTGCTTGTGGCGGACGATGATGCCGCGTTTCGCAACAGATTGGGCCGGATGTTGACCAAGGCCGGGCATACCGTGGCCACCACTGCGGGGGACCCTGCCATCATCTGGCAAAGTATTGAAAAGGCCGAGCCGGACTTGGCCGTGATTGAATATTCCCTGGCCGCGCGCAAGGATTTTTCCCTGCTCAGGCGCATGGCTGCGTACCGGGCCACGGCTGAAGCAGCGCGCATCCTGGTGGTGGACGCGGAGCACGAACAACAGGCGCGGGACGCCTGCCCCCGCGTCAGCGCCACGCTCCTGCCCAAGGAACATACTCCCGAGGACCTTAAGCTTGCTCTGAAAGTAGCCTTGGCAAGCCGGGGCCTGGCCACGGGCAAGAGAAGCGAGGATGCCCCGGCCGTGTTTTCCTCGGCCCTGGCCAAACTCAAGGCCAAGGATTTTACCGGCGCGGTGTTGGGCTTTTCCCGGGCCGCCAAACTCCGCGAAATTTTTCCCGAGGCCTACAAGGGATTGGGACTTGCCTTTGAGGGCCAAGGCGACATGGACAGGGCCCTGCGATTTTTCGCCAAGGCCGTGGGCCAGTATCACTTGGCGGACCGGCCGGAATCAGCGTTCAAGCTGGAAGAGTACGTACGCGCCCGTTTCCCCGAGGCAGGCCAGGGCATACCCCCAGGCGACCACGTTCCAGGTCAGGACCAAGATGCCCTTGGCGACGAGACCATGGAGTTTCTCAGCAAATCCATTGGCCTCTCGCCCCAGGAGAGCGCGGAGTCATTATCCGTGGAAGTTGAGGGTGAGGACTGGTACTGTCGCCCGGCAGGCGAAACCAAGGAGGAGCGGGAGACCATCCTGGACACGTCAGAGGACGATGAGGACTCGCAAGAGCCGCGCCAGGAGCGGCGCAAGGACCCGCGCCAACCCCTGGTGGAGAATTTCGTGCGCCTGGCTAAACGCAGGGAGCTGTACCCGGCTGTGGACATCAGTTCGGGCGGCATCGGCTTCAAGGACCAGGGCCGGGTTTTTTCTCCTGGTGATGAACTGGTGTTCGACGTGTTGAGTATGGGTGAGGAAGTGCTCATGAAAAAGGTGGCCGCCCAGGTGCGGCATGTGACCAAGGGATTGGTGGGCTGTTGTTTCGGCGAGTTGTCCTCGCGCAACCGCAAGGCGCTGGAGCAGCTCTTGGGCTGGTGAGCCTGAGTCAGGCGCATATATCAAGGAGCAGGCAATGATCGTGTGTTTTTTCGGCGACTCCCTGACCAACGGGGTCAACGATCCCGAAGGCTTGGGCTGGGTGGGGCGGCTATGCAACGAGGCCCGGCGCAAGGGGCGCGACATCACGGCCTATAATCTTGGCGTGCGCAGGCAATCCAGCCGGGACATCCTGGCCCGCTGGCAGGACGAGGCCTCGCGCCGCAAGCTCGGCGCCCAGCCCATGCGGCTGGTGTTCGCCTTTGGCGCGGTGGACGCCTGTCTGGACCCCGAGGTGAACCTTGAATTGGATGAGTCCCTGGCCAATGCCCGTGCGATCCTCAGCGAGGCGGCCAAGGACCATGAATTGCTCATGATCGGGCCTCCAGCGGTTGCGGCCCCGGAGTTCGCTCAAAGGGCTGCTGCCTTGTCAACGGCGCTTGGGGAATTGTGCGAGGAGTTGGATGTACCTTTCCTGAGCATCCTGCCCGAACTGCAGGAATCCGAAATATACATGGCGGACCTGGCCTCGGGCGACGGCGTGCATCCGGGCTCAGGCGGCTACGCCAACATCTTCCGCCTGGTGGAAGGTTGGGATGCGTGGCGGGCTTGGCTCAAGGACTGATTACTTTATAAGCAGCGCCACGTTCTCCACATGCGGGCTGTGGGGAAACATGTCCACGGGCTGCGATTCCACCAAGTCATAGACAGGGCTGAGCAGAGCCAGGTCCCGGGCCTGGGTCGCCGGGTCGCAGGACACGTAAATCACGGCTTTGGGCGCTTTTTCCAGGATCACGCCCACCATGTCCGGGTGCAGGCCCGAGCGGGGCGGGTCCAGGATGACCAACTCGGGCGAACCCGAATCCTCGCGCATGAGCGCCAAAGCGTCGCCGGCCAGGAACTCGCAGTTGGCGATTTCATTGTCCTCGGCATTGGCCTGGGCGTCGGCGATCGCGGACTCCGAGTTGTCAAAGCCCTTCACCCCCGCACACAACCCAGCCACGCTCAAGGCGATGCCGCCCACGCCGCAGTACACGTCCCATACTTCGCCCAGCTTGCCGTCCCCGGCCACGCGCTCCGCCATACCGGTCACCACGGAATACAGCGTCTGCGCGGCCATGGTGTTGGTCTGGAAAAAGCTCTCCGCGGATACGGACATGTTCAGCTCGCCCATGGGCTCGTTGAGCAGGCAGGCCAAGCCGGGATCGTCTTCCTCGCGGGCGTAAACGCTCTCGATGGTCTCGCCCTGGGCCACGGTCAGGGTGCTGGTGCGCAGGGAATGCAGCACGCAGCTGATGTGCGGGAAGTGGTCCAAGAGGCGGCGGGCCACACCGTCCATGATCTCGTCGAACTCCGGGCCGGGCGAGGTGATGATGTTGGCGATGCAGGAACCCGTGGCGGCTGACTCGCGCAGTACCAAATGCCGCCAAAAGCCTGAGCCGTATTCCGGATCAAAAGACCGGGCCTTGCTCGACCCGGCCATGCGCCGGACCTCGGCGACCACATCCATGGTCTTGTCCGACATGAGCAAGCAGCCCTCCACGTTGAGCACATTGGCTGAACCTGGTTCGTGCAGGCCCAGGTTGATCTCGCCCTTGGCCTTGCCCGGTGAAAACGCGAACTCCATCTTGTTGCGGAAGCCATAGGTCTTGGGCGAAGGCAGGGTCGGCTGGACCGGCGGCTCCTTGAGCTTGCCGATGCGCTCCAAATTCTCCCGCACAAGGGTCTGTTTCCAGCGCAGTTGCTCGGGGTAATCGAGGTCCTGCCAGGAGCAGCCACCGCAGCGCCCGAAGTGGGGGCATTGGGCGTCCACCGCATGGGGGGTCTGCTCCACCACGTCCAGTACCTCGGCCTTGGCGAATCGTTTTTTGACCAGGGTGATGCGGGCCAGGACGCGTTGGCCGGGCAAGCCGCGTTCCACGAATACCACGCGTCCGCCCTGTTCATCGCCGATCCGGGCCACGCCTGCGCCGCCCGAAGCCAGCGCGGTGATGTCCAGAACGCGTTTTTCATTCTTTTTCAATATATTGGAGTCGGTCATGGAGCAGCCCTTGACATTTGCCAGGTTTGAGGTGAAAAAAACATCGCTCTTTGGAGCGGTAATCATACGACGAAATCTTCAGAAAAGGGAGTCTGGATATGATGATCGAAGAACTGTGGCACAGCATGATGAGCTCTTCCTGGCGCGCGTTTTTTGGCGTGGGCGGTATCTTCGTGTACATGGGCCTGATCCTGGTCACGGCCATGTATCGCATCAAAAAAGGCGACCATTTGGACCACTAAGCCGGGGAAGCGCTGCAACCATATTTTCCCCCGGCCCGTCCCGGTTCGGCAAGTCGCGGCGAACGTCTTGCCGGGCCGGGCCTTTTCTTACCACTCCCTGACGCCTTCCAGGGCCACGTCCATGAGATACTTGCCGTATTCGTTCTTGAGCATGGGCTCGGCCAAATTTTTGAGCTTTTCCGCTTCAATGTATCCCATTCTGTAGGCTATCTCCTCCACGCTGGAGATTTTGGTGCCCTGGCGGTCCTGCACGGCCTGCACGAATGCCGCAGCCTGGTGCAGGGACTCATGGGTGCCCGTGTCCAACCAGGCGTAGCCCCGGCCCAGGAACTCGACCTTGAGGCTGCCTTCCCTGAGATACAGGTTGTTCAGGTCCGTGATCTCCAACTCGCCCCGCTTTGAGG
>QZKZ01000103.1 GCA_004796465.1 Desulfovibrio sp. | reverse complement strand
TCCGCTCTGTTCATCGACGTGGACGACTTCAAGCAGTTCAACGATACCTATGGCCACGGCAAAGGGGACGTTGTGTTGCGCAAGATCGCCCAGGCCGTTCAGGACACCTTGCGCAGGGCAGGAGATTTTGTGGCCCGTTATGGCGGCGAGGAGTTCGTGGCGGTATTGGCCTACCAGGACAAGGAAAAGGCCCTGGAAAGTGCAAAAAATATTGCGGATGTGGTCGACGAGCTGAACATCAAGCATGAGTCCTCCCAAGTGGCCGAGCATGTGACGGTGAGCGTGGGCGTTGCCACGGCGACTCCCGGGGGCGACATGGAATTCTCCACCCTGCTGGAGGCAGCGGACAAGGCCATGTTCCAGGCCAAGAGCGAAGGCAAGCGGCGGATCGCCAGCAAGGAACTCTAGGCAGGCCAAACCCCTTGGTCAGGAGAAGAGCATGCCCGGGATTCGCCGGATAGTGGCGGTGGTGGTCATCATTGTTTGTTCAGTGGGAGTCTTCCCGACAATTCCAGGGCCAGCCATGGCTGCCGACAGTCAGGATTTCGCGGAATTCGGCCAAACTTTCCAAGACCTGGGCCCAACCCTGGAAGAAGCCACAATCAAGGCCCAAGAAAACAGCGAGGAGTTTTACCTGGGCATGCTCATCCAGAGCCGGGAAAAACTCCTCATGTGGACTGAATCCGCCTTCATGCTGACGCATAGCGTGGAGCAAGGGACTGAAGCCGAAGCAGCGTTACGCATGGAAGCAGCAATGCCCTTGCTGAACGCAATCCGCCAGGAACTGGCCAACGAAACCCTGCTCATTTCCGAAATCATCAATGCGGGCGACCCCCTGAGCCCGGCCATGGCCGGGCTGGTGAGCCGCTACCTGGAAACCCTTTCAGCTTTTTCCCTAGCCCTTGACGAATATCTGGGCCTCCTCCGTACCTACTAAACAACACCTCCCTCCAAGTCTCAGGACAGAGGGGCGAAATCCAAGGATAGTGGACTACCTTGGGTTGAAATCCCTCATGGTGGGGAATACAGGTAGTTATAGCTGGCCTTGGGATGAGGTCAGGAAACAGGGGTACTGGAACTCCGAAGAGTATGGGGATCGGGGTATGGAAGGGCGCACATCAGCAGTCTGGTTGTTGGTACTGGGAAGCCTCCTTGGTGTGGGCCGGTGAGGTATGGTCCCAAGTTGAAGATGTACGTTTTGTTCACCTCACGGAAAAGCACGGCCTGCCGCAGACGAACATCACCGCCTTTCTCCAGGACGACCAGGGTTTCATGTGGATAGGTACCCATGAAGGGCTGCTCAGGTACGACGGGTACAGTTATACCCAGTTCGTCCATGACCCTCTTGATCCGCAAAGCATCGCTCACAACCATGTCTCCTGCATGGTCCAGGACCATGAAGGATATATTTGGGTGGGGTCATTTTACGGCCATGTTTCGCGGTATAATCCCCGCAGTGAACGTTTCACGAACTATGAGCCCCTTATCGAGGATCAGAGCAGGCAGTTGGGCAGGGCCATATTCGATCTGTTCGTTGACTCTTCCGGCAGAATTTGGATCGGAGGTTCCCCGCCCATAGGTTTGGGGTATTTTGATCCTGGTTCGGACCGCTTTCAGGCAATTGATGTGCCCTATTCACATGTGGATAGGAGACCTGCTCCTCATGCTCCTCCTCCTGGGGAACTGGATACTGGACCAGAACCAGGTTCCTTGCCGCTCCGCGACGACCTGGGAAGCATCCAGGACATTCATGAACTGGAGGGCGGCCGCTTGCTCCTTGCCGCGGACTACGCCGTTCTGGTCTTTGAGCCTGAGTCCGGAGAGTTCACGGTACACCGGGCGGAAAGAGAAGAACGGCGACTCAGCGCCATTGTGGAGGACAGTGATCACGTTTTGTGGATCTGCGGCGTGTTGGGCGTGTACACGTTTGATCCAACCACGGAAGAGTTGACTCTGTTTCGGAACGAAAGGGAAATGGATGCCTGGGACATGGTCCAGGGCCGTGAGGGCTTGCTGTGGATAGTGACCAACGGCATGGGCTTTCACATCTTTGATGCCGTGGAACAGCGCTTTGTTGCGACATATTCCCGCAGGGAGACGCCAGGTTTGGATTTGCCGTCCGACACGTGCTCAGCTGTGTATCGTGACGCGTCAGGCATGATATGGTTCGGCACGAATCGTGGTGTTGTCCAGTATTCACCACTTTTCAATCGTTTCTCCCATGTTCGTCTCCCAGAAGTCGCGAGGGGTGGGGGACAAACAGCCCCTTCCCTGGTCGGGGCCATGGATTGCGACGGGATGGGCACGGTGTGGTGCGAGGCGGAAGGGGTACTTTATGGGTGGCGGCCGCACAGCAATATCTGGACTACAACTCCCCTGGACATTGCCGATGGTTCCGGGCTTCCCATTCGTGTGGAAAGTATGGTCGCATTGGATAGCGGCAAGGTTTGGCTGGGGGCGAATATCCCCATTGTCGTGGATCCGGAAACTGGCGAATACTCCTCCCACCCTATTATACGGCACCGGGAGAATGATCCGGCATCCAGGGTGCTGGCCATGGTGCAGGACCCAGAGCGCGGAGTGTGGGTAGGG
>QZKZ01000311.1 GCA_004796465.1 Desulfovibrio sp. | reverse complement strand
CCCCTGAGCATGATCAGGCCGAAACCGCCCTTACTCTGCTCCAAGAAAGCCCGGCCATGGGCAATCTCGGTGGTCACTTGGGAGCGCGTGTACACATTGCCGCTGAACTCGGCATACTCTGCCGTGACCATGTCCAGAATCCTGGAGTCCGGCTCCACGGCCGTGACATGGGCGGCTCCGTGATGCAGCGCCTCCATGACAGCAAATCCGCCGCCCGCGTCCAGCACCAACACTTCGGCTCCGGGCCGGAGCGCATACGGCAGGGCCGTGGGGAGCGCGTCCAGGAAGGCCAAGTCCTCGGCGCTCCCTGTATCCCTGGTGATTACGCCCAACGATCCTCCGTCGCGGAATATGGCGGCCTGGTCCGGCAGGTCATAAGGTGAATTCAGACTCATGCCCGGGGCATGGCGGATCGGGATGTCCGATTCCACCACCGCGACCCAGCCCATGGGTCCTGAGCGTTCGGCGGTTATGCGCGCGCCGGGAAGCAGCAGGGCCTTGGCCAAGGGGCGGTACTGCCCTGGTACGGGAGTCGCCCAGTGCACTGGAGTCAACAAGGCCAAGGTCACTCCCAAGCCCAAAACGGCCAACCCCGCCCTCGTGTTCCGTGGTCCGGCCTGGCCAAGCAGATAGACCGCTCCTGCAGCCATGCCCACTAGCAGCACCCAAGGCATGCAGGCCTCTGGTTTGGCCCACATAAATGCAGCGAGCATGAGCGGAGCCCCCAACCCCGCCCCCACGAGATCAGCCCGGTAGATCCGGGCGATATGCCGGGGGAAGGCGCTCAGGGCCAAGCCAATGCCCGCGCCGCTGAAAACAAAGGGCAGGGCCAAAAAGCAATAGATGGCGACCAGGGTCTGAAAGCGGCTGGGATCCCAGACCAGGGCCTGGGGCGTGAAGTCCACGGCCCGGGCCAGGGCCAGGGAGGTCATCGCCAAGGCGGCAAGGCCGAATCCACAGGCCAGCAGGGGAAACACCAGCCGCACCCGCCTGATGGCCCAGGAGCGGGCCAGGGCCAACAGGCTTCCCCCCGCGCCAATGCCCAGCAGAGCAAGGCTGATGACCAGCGCGGCGAAATACTGTCCCAAGGCCACGCTCAAAAGCCGCATGAGCAGGATTTCAAAACCAATGGCTCCGCCTGACAGCAGGAATACGGCCCAGGTCACGCCTCGCCCGGCCATTGCCGTTGTCTCCGAGGCCTGTGCTTGGTCCATGGCTGTCATTCCCTGTTGCCTCGCCCGCGCCGGGATCAATAACCGCTGATCAGTGCCCGCCGGTCAGGGGCACGAACACCACGGGCAGGATGCCGCGCGTGGCGACCTCGCCTTCTTGGTCCTTGAGGATAAGCATGAGGTGTTGCACCTGCCACGTATCGCCCACGGGGATCACCATCCTGCCACCCGGCGCGAGCTGCTCCACCAGGGGCGGCGGCACGTGCCCGGCCGCGGCCGTGACAATGATCCCGTCATAGGGCGCGTGCTCCTCCAAACCGTAGTAGCCGTCAAGATGGGAGACAGCCACATTGCCATAGCCCAAGCGGGAAAGGCGGGCGTCAGCGGCCTCGGCCAAGGGGGCGATGATCTCCAGGGTGTGCACCTCCGCGACAAGGGGCGCGAGCACTGCGGCCTGATAGCCCGAGCCCGTGCCCACCTCCAGGATCACGTCGTCTGGCTCGGGCGCAAGCAAATGGGTCATCAGGGCCACGATGTAGGGCTGGGAAATGGTCTGGCCGTAGCCTATGGACTGGGGCTGGTTGTAGTAGGCGAGGTCAATGATGTCCTCGGGCACGAATTCGTGGCGCAAGGTCGTGGCCATGGACTGCATGACCCGGGGGTCCAGTTCGTCCGTTCCGATGTACGCGGCGGTCCTGCGCACGTCCGCCTCGATTTCGCGGACCATTTGCTCCCGGGCCTCGGTCCAGTCGTCGCTGAGAGCCTTGCCGCACACCACGCACACAATGATCAGGGTTAAAGTCCCAGCCACCAGCCACGCCAACCGGCTGGGATGAAACTCATTGTCCCGAGCCATGGCCGCCTCCTCAGGGAAAGATGTAGTGTTTGCGCACGGCCCGGGTGATCTTCCATGTACAGGCCATGCCTCTGGGAAAAGTGACCAGGTCGCCCTTGCCCATGGTCACGGGGACGCCGCCCTGGGGCGTGACAGTGACCTCGCCTTCGACAAAATAGCAAGTCTCGGTTTCGTCGTAGGACCAGGGGAACTCGGCTTCATCGTGACTCCATACGGGCCAGGAAAACACGCCTTGCTGCTCCAGCTTGTCCTCGGCCACCCCACGTTCAATGGTAATCTCCGCCATGACGCCCTCCATGTCAGTCCAGTTGTTTCGACTCTTCAGGCACAATACCTTCGAATATGACGTTGTCCGCATGCTGGCGGGCAAAGGAAAACTCGGCAGGAGACCTGGCGGTCCAGGCCAGCACTGGGCCGTGAATGCGGCGAAAGCGCTCCACCGGGCCAAAGGGCAAGGCGCGCAAGTCATACGCCACGGCATGGGGACGGCTGAGGCGCAGGTGGCGCAGTCTGCGATACTGGACTTTTTCGCGCAAGGTGGGGTGGGGTTTGTGGCGAAAATCCGTGGCGATTTGCACCCTTATTGCGTCCGGTTCAGCCCGGCGCAGCCAGGCCAAGGCCTGGGGGTCGAATGAAGCCAGGGCAAAGGGGCCGGAATATCCCTTGAGCGCCATAAGAACCGCCCGGGCCAAGCTTTCCGGCCTTGCCTCGCTTTTCAGCTCAATGTACACTGGTTCTTGGCCCGCCACCATGTCCAGCAGCTCCCTCAGCAGGGGTGGCTGCTCATCCGTACCGAGCAGTTGGAGGGATTTCAGGGTGTTGCTGTCCAGGTGAAGGATGTTGCCGGGAACCCCGGCCAAACGCTTGAGGTCCGTGTCATGAAACACGGCGACTTCACCGTCGGCCAGGAGGCGCACATCGCACTCCATGGCAAAGCCCCTGTCAAGCGCGGCCTCAAAGGCGGCCAAGGAGTTCTCGGGACGGCCCGGGCCATGCAACCCGCGATGGGCCACCAGTTTTTGGGTCATCCATCTCCGGGACCCATTGCGGGTCAAACAAGGGAACATGATTCCTCCGTACGCTTGTGGCCTGTATAGTGGACCGGAACCATGGGCCGATGCAAGCGGGAATCCAACATTCGCTTCACGTTTTTCCAGGGGGGGGACCTTGCCGAGCCTAACCGATATTCAACGACCCTGGCTGGAGTCGTACGACACGGAAGTTCCCCATAACCTGGAC
The DNA here is from genome assembly GCA_004796465.1 of Desulfovibrio sp. Lineage (GTDB taxonomy): Bacteria > Desulfobacterota > Desulfovibrionia > Desulfovibrionales > Desulfovibrionaceae > MADRE1. The sequence goes on along the minus strand of QZKZ01000311.1, from coordinate 4,008 downwards.
TATTCCCACGGCCCTTTATTCGAGCATCTCGAACGCTCGGCCGTGAACTCGCCCGACCGCATCGCTATAGTCTTTAAGAACTGGCGGATCACCTACACCCAACTCAAGCGGTTCACGGACACCATGGCCGCGAACCTGATCAGCCACGGCCTTGAACCGGGCGAGCGGGTGGCGATCATGCTGCCCAACATCCCGCAGACCGTGATCAGCTTCTGGGCCGTGCTCAAAGCGGGCGGCGTTGGCGTGATGACCAACCCCTTGTACATGGAGAACGAACTGGTCCATCAACTCGGCGACTCGGGCGCGCGCTTCTTGATCACCCTGGACCACCTCTGGCCAAAAGTCGACGGCCTGCGCGACAAACTCAAGATCGAAAAGTACTTCACCACCAGCATCCCCGATTGTTTGGGTTTTCCCCTGAATCGGCTTTACCCCTTCAAGGCCCGCAAGATGGGGCTGAACCTGGCCGTGCCCCATGACAACAAGAACGTTTTTCGGCTCAAGCCCTTGTGGACCAGACGCGGGAACGCCTGGAGCGAACCCTCCGGGAGCGGCGACGACCTGGCCCTGCTCCAATATACTGGCGGCACCACTGGCCAGGCCAAGGGGGCCATGCTCAGCCACGCCAACCTGTCCGCCAATGTGACCCAATGTCAGGCCATGCTCCACGCCGTGGGCAAGAACCCCGAGGGCGAACGATTTATCGGCCTACTGCCCTACTTCCACGTGTACGGCCTTACCGTGTGCATGACGTTTCCCACGTCCCTGGGAGCCACGCTCATGCCCCTGCCCCGGTTCACGCCCCTGGAGGTCTTGCAGACCATCCACAAGCTCAAGCCCACCATCTTTCCCGGCGCGCCCTCCGTATACATGGCGCTGTTGCAGCAAAAAGCAGCCGCTGACTACGACCTCTCGTCCATCGAGGTCTGCGTGTCCGGGTCCGCGCCCATGCCCGTGGACGGGCACCGCCGCTTCAACGAAACCACTGGTGCGGTCATTGTGGAAGGCTACGGCCTGACCGAAGCATCGCCCGTGACCCATTTCAATCCCCTGAACCGCGAACAAAAGGTCGGTTCCATCGGCCTGCCCTTTCCCGACACCGACGCCCGGGTGGTGGACATGGAAACCGGTGAGCGGGACATGGGCTTTAACGAGCCGGGCGAACTGCTCATTCGCGGCCCCCAGGTCATGCAGGGCTACTGGAACCGACCCGAGGATACGGCCAAGTCCCTTCGCGATGGTTGGTTGCACACCGGCGACATCGCGGTCATGGACGAGCGCGGCTATTTCTCCATTGTGGACCGCAAAAAGGACATGATCCTCACGGGCGGCTACAATGTGTATCCCCGGGAAATCGATGAAGTGCTGATCGCCCACCCCAAGATCAAGGAAGCGGTCTCCGTGGGCATCCCCCATCCTTCGCGGGGCGAAATCATCAAGGCCTATGTTGTGGTCAAGGAAGGCGAAACCCTGGGCCGCCATGAACTGCTCAAGTTCTGCAAGCAAAAGCTCGCGGGCTACAAGACCCCGCGCCAGGTGGAATTCCGCGACGACCTGCCCAAGACCGCCGTGGGCAAGGTCTTGCGCAGAGAGCTGGTGGATGAGGAGCTCAAGAGGAAGAAAGCCTCCACAGCCTGACCTTGCCCCGCCACTCCTCGTTGTAAACCAAGTGCTCCATCATAAACGCGCGGCAAAGTCCCGCGCGTTTATTTTTTTGAGAATGAGTATCAATTAAAATGTTTAGCAGCTTGACCAATTTGTTTAGCTCCTATACTTTATCCCCATGCGCTCCATGGACCAAATGAAAGACCTGTACCACATACTCGGCCTCACCCTGCAGAAATACGAAACCATCGCCAAGGTGGCCATTGATTTCGGCACAGGAGAAAAACTGTACCCCTCGGAAGTGCACCTCATTTCCCATGTGTGCTTTTGCGCCCAGACCTGCGTCACCCGGATCGCGGAGCACTTCGGTGTGACCAAGGGCGCGGCGTCGCAAAACGTGGCCAAGCTCGTGCACAAGGGCTACTTGGCCAAGACCCGCGACCCGGACAAAGGCTCGCGCATGCTGGTCACCCCCACGGACAAGGGAATTGCCGCGCACCAAGCGCACATGGCCTTTCACGAACGCCACGACAAACCCTTCTTGGACTTCCTTGCCGGGCTCAGCCAGGACCAGTTCAAATCCTTTGAAACTTTTGCCAAGGAACTCAACCGGTGGATGGATTCCTACTTGGCCGCCATCAACACCGAGCCCTGACCCGGCTCGCGGCCGCATGTACCTTTCGCTGCCGCCTCTTCACCAACTCCAATCCAGAGGAAACCCTCATGCAAAAACCTCAATACGATTTCACTCCTCTCTTTTCCATGGTCATGGAAAGCATCACCTTTACCGCGGTGCTCAACGGACTGCGCTTGGGCGTTTTCGAGGCCGTCGCCAAGTCTCCCCGCCAGGCCTCGCCCTTGGCCGAGGAACTGGGCCTTCAACCTCAAGCCCTGCAGTCCCTGCTCGAACTCTTGGCGGCCAATGGACTCCTTACCGAGGACGCCGGGGAATTCTCCATCACACCCCTTGCCCAGGAGTTCCTGGTTGCGTCTTCTCCGTTTTTTCAGGGCCAGTTCTTGGAACTCCACAACATGTTCAATGTGTTTATTGAGAGCGACATGGCCGCGCTGTTGCGGGGCGACGCCAGCAAGAGGCAGGTCACCGACGACTCCTGGTCCGACCACGACAACATGCGTGGCACCATGCAGCACGCCTTGCTCGGTGAATTGCAGGACACGGTGGCCCTAATCATGGACTTGCCTGGTTTTTCCGGGATGCGCGTGATGTGCGACGTTGGCGGCAACCATGGGGAGTTTTCCATGGCCCTGTTGGAGGCCAATCCTGACTTGCGCGCCGAACTCATGGACCTGCCCAGGGTGGCCGAGGTGGCGACCGAACGTATTGCCGAGCGCGGCTTTTCAGACCGAATGACAGCACATGCTTGCGATTTGAGGACCGAAACCCTGCCCGTGGACCACTACGACTTAGTGCTGGCTTCGCACATTTTGTACGGCTTCACGGACCAACTCGAATCATTCCTGGGTGTGATTCATGATTCGCTCAGGTCTGGCGGCTGGTTCGTGGCCCAACACATGGACCCTGCCAGCGCGCTACCCGGTACGGTAAAGGCCAGCATCAACCTCATCACTCGCTTGGCCGGTTACAAGGCCCACTTCATCGGCCAGGAGCAGTTGGAAAAAGCCCTGCAAAGCGCAGGATTCGGAGAATTCCGTACGGGTCCTGCTGGTATCGGTGAAAGCGGCTTGGTCATGGCCGCGCGCAAGAAGTAACTGTACGCAATTACAAAAATGAGCCGCGCCCAAGGGCGCGGCTCATTTGTTGACCCCAAACTCCCCTCGGAGCTGGAAATCAAAGCAAGGCGGTCATGGCCTCACGCAGGCCGTCCACGCCAATGCCGTGCTTCTTGCGTAGCGCCTTTTGCGGGCCGTGTTCCACGAACATATCTTGGATGCCTAAGCGTTTCACGGTCTTACCCGCAAGTACACCCTTGTCGTTGAGCAGCTCCAGCACAGCGGACGAAAACCCTCCAGCCACGACGTTTTCTTCAGCAATGAGGATTGTGTCATGGGCCTGGACCAAATCTAAAATTTGAGACTCAGGCAAGGGCTTGACGAACCGGGCGTTGAACACGGCAATGGACTTGCCGAGCTTTTCTTCTACATCGCGCGCCGCCACCAACGATGGAAACACGCGGCTGCCCAAGGCGATGACCAGCAAATCGCCGCCTTCCTGCAGCAACTCGCCCTGGCCCACAGGGATCAATTCGGGTTTCTTCTTGAGCTTGGCGCCCACGCCCACGCCTCTCGGATACCGGATCGCGCTGGGGCCGTTGTGCTCAATGGCTGTATAGAGAAGGTCCTGCATCTCGTCCTCGTCCTTGGGAGCCATGAGGATGAGGTTGGGAATATGGCGCAAAAAGGAAAGATCAAATGCCCCATGGT
>QZKZ01000284.1 GCA_004796465.1 Desulfovibrio sp. | reverse complement strand
GGAAATCGATGGGACACGCCGTGACCTGGGACATCTTGGCCTCGTAGCGGTCTTGCAGGTAAGCGATGACCGCATCCCGCTCGTCCTCGGTAAAGGCTTCCAAAATAAAGCGCTTGGTGGCCTCGGGATTGTACTCCACATCAGGATGGTGGTGGTCGTCCAAGAGCTGGTTCCAGTCGCAGGACTCCATGCCCTTGTCGTCGCCGCCAGGACGGAAAAGATGCACTTCCACGTCCTTGCGGCCCTTGAAGCTGTTGATCACGGCGGATATAACATAGGCCCGGGCCACTGGCAGGGCTTTTTCCGGGGGAAGGATCTGAATCTCCATGCATTGCCTCCAGGCTGCGCAAAGGGTAAACATTCTTCGCAGGCTGTTGAAAAATCACCATCTGCTTCGTTGCTGGGAAAAACTCAAAATTTCACGTATGGTAACTCCGCTTCGATCTTGAGTTTTTCCCGCACCTCGCATCCCTCGCATCTGGTACTGTTTGAACAGCCTGCTGAACAGGGTTTTCAAGAATCAGATAGACACAAACAACGTAAGGGCCGTATACGGGAAATTCAACCAAGAGAAAAGAGCGCCCCTCTTCACCATGCACCCGACCTTTGAACTTGTCAGCGACTTCGAGCCCACTGGGGACCAGCCCGAGGCCATCGCTCAACTCAGCGCGAACATCCTGGCCGGGGTGCGCGACCAGGTGCTCCTGGGCGTGACCGGGTCGGGCAAGACCTTCACCATGGCCCACACCATCGCCAGGACCGGGCGGCCCGCCCTGATCCTGGCCCCGAACAAGACCCTGGCCGCCCAACTCTACAACGAATTCCGCGCTTTGTTTCCCAAAAACGCGGTGGAATATTTTGTCAGCTATTACGATTATTACCAGCCAGAAGCGTACATCCCCCAGTCCGACGTCTACATAGAAAAAGACTCGTCCATCAACGACGACATTGACAAGCTGCGCCACGCCGCCACCCATGCGCTGCTCACCCGGCGCGACGTGATCATCGTGGCGTCCGTGTCCTGCATCTACGGCCTGGGTTCGCCCGAATACTACGCCCGGATGATCATTCCCGTTGAAGAGGGCCAGCGCATATCCCGCGACGAGGTCCTGGCACGGCTGGTGGAGGTCCAGTACGAGCGCAACGACTACGACTTCCACCGGGGCACCTTCCGGGTGCGCGGCGATGTGCTGGAGGTGATCCCGGCTTACCATCACGAGCGGGCCCTGCGCCTGGAGTTTTTCGGCGACGAACTGGAGTCCATCAGCGAAGTGGACCCGCTCACCGGCGAAATCACGGGCCGGATCTCCAAGACCGTGATCTACCCGGCCAGCCACTACGTATCCGACCAGGACAACATGGCCCGGGCCATGGACGACATCCGCGTGGAGCTGCAGGAGCGGCTGGCGTACCTCAAGCAGGAAAACATGCTGGTCGAGGCCCAGCGCTTGGAACAGCGCACCATGCTCGACCTGGAGATGATCGAGGAACTGGGCTACTGCACGGGCATCGAAAACTACTCGCGCCACCTGGACAACCGCGCCGAAGGCACGCCCCCGGCCACGCTGCTCGATTATTTTGCCGACGACTTCCTCATCTTTGTGGACGAGTCGCACATTGCCATCCCCCAAGTGGGCGGCATGTTCAATGGCGACCGTTCGCGCAAGAGCACCCTGGTGGACTTCGGCTTCCGCCTGCCCTCTGCCTTGGACAACCGGCCCCTGAACTTCGAGGAGTTCCAGGAGCGGATCAACCAGGCGGTCTACGTCTCGGCCACGCCCGGCCCCTGGGAGCTGGACCAGGCCCAGGGCCTGATCGTGGAGCAGATCATCAGGCCCACGGGGTTGGTGGACCCCCAGGTGGAGGTCCGGGCCACCAAAGGCCAGGTGGACGATCTGCTGGCCGAATGCAAGAAATGTCATGCAAAGGGCGAGCGCGTGCTCGTGACCACCCTCACCAAGCGCATGGCCGAAGACCTCACGGAATACTTCGAAACCATGGGCATGCCTGCCAAATACCTGCACTCGGACATCGACACCCTGGAAAGGGTGGCCATTGTCAAATCCTTGCGCACCGGGGAGTTCACCGCGCTCATCGGCATCAACCTCTTGCGCGAGGGCCTCGACATCCCCGAGGTTTCCCTGGTGGCCATCCTGGACGCGGACAAGGAAGGCTTTTTGCGCTCCACACGCTCTCTGGTCCAGACGTTCGGCAGGGCCGCGCGCAACGTGTCGGGCCAAGTCCTGCTCTATGCCGACGGGATCACCCGGTCCATGCAAGAAGCCATGGACGAGACCAACCGCCGCCGGGCCAAACAGGTCGAGTACAACGAAATCCATTCCATCACCCCGCGCTCCGTGGAAAAAGGCCTGGATAACGTATTGGACGGCTTGCTCGGGAAAACAAGCCCTGCCGAGGCCGGGAACTTTGTGGCCGAGGCCGCGGCCGAGTACAACGTGCCCCCGGAAGAACTGGGCAAGGAAATCAAGCGGCTGGAACGGCGCATGCGCGAAGCGGCAAAGGATTTGGAGTTCGAGCGGGCCGCCCAACTGCGCGACCGCATCACCCTGTATAAGGAACGGCTTCTGGCCCTGGGGTAACCATGAAAGTTCCGCAAGTCCGGCTCCGCTACAGCAGAATGCGCAACCGTTTGGGCGCGTTCCTGCCCATTGTCATGGGCACCATCTTCATCATCTTTGTGTTCATCACCGCGATCGTCGGCTACATGTACCTGGAAGGCTGGAACTTTTTCGACAGCTTTTACATGGCGGTGATCACCCTTTCCACTGTGGGCTATTCAGAGACCCATGAACTGTCGAAAATGGGACGCATGTTCACCAGCGGCCTGATTTTTTTCGGCGTGGGCGGCTTCATGTTCATGGCCGGTTCCGTGGCCCAACTCCTTGTGGAGGGCAAACTGCAGGAAGTGCTTGGGAGACGCAGAATGCAACACAACATTGACAAATTCCACGGCCACAGCATTATTTGCGGGTATGGCCGCATCGGCAAGGTCGTGGCCCAGGAAATATTGGCCGAAGGCAACCAGGTGGTGGTTCTGGAGAGCAATCCCGAGATGGCCCTGGAACTGGAAGAGGAAGGCATCAACTTCATCATCGGCGACGCCACGGACGACGACGTCCTGCTCAAGGCGGGCATTGAGCGGGCCGGATACTTGATCGCGGCCCTGTCCAACGAGGCCGCCAATGTGTACGTGGTGCTCACTGCCCGCCAGCTCCGGCCCAACCTGTACATCGTGTCCCGGGCCGACAACCAGAACCACATCAACCGCTTGGAACGGGCCGGTGCGGACCGGGCCATCATGCCCCACTTCATCGGGGGCATGCGCATGGCCCAGACGGTGTTGCGGCCTTCGGTCATTTCCTTTGTGGAACTGGCTGTGCGCGGCTCTGTGGACCTGCAACTGGAAGAGCACACCATCAGCGAAACCTCAAGCCTGGTGGGCAAGGACCTGATCAAGTCCGAGATCCGGCCCCGCTTCAACATCATCATCATCGGCATCAAGGACAACGAGGGCGAGACCGTGTTCAACCCGCCGCCCAACCACGTGCTCAAGCCGGGCGACACCTTGCTCTGCGTGGGCGCCCGCGACAACCAGAAGCAGCTCCAGGAGATTCTGTAGCCCGGCTCGGCAAGGGCTGCTTTGCCATCACCATGGCTTCCCTGGACAACAAAATCGCCATTGTGGACGCCAATGGCGGCTATTTCGCGGCCGAGCCGCTTGACGCGCCTGCCCACGAGCGAGGCGTCACCCATGCCTTGGCAAGCCGCCGCTCCCTGTGGCAGTTCATCAATCCCAAGTTCAGCCGCCCCTATTCCGGGGCCATGGCCGACACCCCTCTCTTTGATGTCCTTGCCCCTGGATTATCCTTGGCCCAAGCCGCGGTGCGCACACGGTTCATGGTCTTTTTCGGCGCGGAGAACTCGCCCCAGCTAACAAAAGCCCTGGCGCGGGATGACAGCGTGGTCCTGGTCTTTGAGCCCGAGCCGGACCGCATGGACACATTCCTGGAACAGGTGGCCAACCCCGACATGGCGCGGGGCAAGCGGTTTGTTTTCTCGGGCGACATCAACACGTTTCGCCGCCCCTTGTCTCGACTTCTGCCCCAAGACCTGTTCGATGCGGGCTTTCCTGCTTTTTTCCAGCAAAAAAACTGGCCCGAGGCCTATGTGGAATGGGCCGAGGAGATCATGGAACAGCTGGAGTTCCTGTATTTCCGGCACCGGGTGTACCCCGTGATCTCCCAGCCCAACCAGCGCGGCCTGCCCCTCAGGCCCATGCAGCGCGGCCTGTTCTTTGACCAGCAAAAGCATCTCTATGAAAACCTGGGCCGGGTCCATGAAGCCGTTGATTTGCGAGCCCTGCGCAAGGCCTATTCCGGTCGGGACGCGGTCCTCGTGGCTGCCGGGCCGGACTTAGTGGAAAAACTCGACTTCATTGAACAGGCCTCGTCCCGGGCCGTGGTCATCGCGGTGAACAGCGCGCTCAAGCCGCTGCTCGCCGCGGGGATCGAGCCCCACATCACTCTGATCAATGACGCGGGCCTTGTGGCCGAACCCAGCTTGACCGACGTGGAGCGTCTGGAATCCACTCTGCTCGTGGCGCACCAGTACTCATACACTGGCAAGGACTCCTTCAGGAATCTCAGCTTCTTTGGTGGTCAGCTTAAGGAACTGTTCGGTCCCACGCCCACGTTCCGGTATTATGGTTCGGTGTTGACCCTGGCCTTTGCCGTGGCCCGCTTCCTGGGCTGTTCGCGGGCCGTGTTCATGGGGGCGCACCTGGCCTCGCGCAATCCTTGGGGCCTGGATTACGCCCCAGGCACCACCCAAGGGCCGGGAAAACGCTTGGAAAAACCTCTCACCCACGCTTTTCCCCAGCTCTACCCCGTGCGCACCAGCCATGGCCAAGAACTCTACACCACCCCAAATTTTCGCGACGTATCCCTGTGGCTGCGCGACGAAATCAGGTCGGCTGCTTCCCCGTCAGGCGCGGGGCTCATTTGCGTGAACACCTCCCAGGATTCCCTGCTGTCCGGGCCGAACATTATATATGATCCCGAACCTGATGTTCTGGGCAGGAGCGATATGCACGAACTCCACGCCCAGGCTGTGGCCAAGGCCCGTGAAGACACGCCGGGCAACAGGGCCGAGGCGGCCCGTTTCCTGAATCAAGAACAGGAACGCTGGCTGGGAGTAGAGCGGGAAGCAACAAACCTGCTGGACAGGAACAATCGCGAGCACGACCTGGAGGGAGTTTTGCAAACGGGGCAACAGCTGGTGCAGCGGTTTGACGACTCGGGAGTCTCCTACCTGGTGCAGCGTTTCTCCGAGTTTTCCAACCCGCATTTCCATGCGGCGTTTCTCACGGGAAAAACCAACGAAAAACGCGCCCAAGGTCTTGAGTACTTCCTCAATCATGTGGCGCGCATGGCGGATTATTTCGCGGGGCTGGCCCACGAGCAGGGCAAGAAGCTTGGCCCGGCTTAAGCGCTATTCGTAGGATTCCTTGTTCAGTTTGGCGTAGCCGTTGAAAATCAAATACCACAAGCGTTCCAAGGCGTGGCCCGTGTTGTTTGCATCATCCGGGTCAGCCTCCACCAGATCAAGGGCGCGCTGATACAGCCCCAAGGGCCGCAATTGAATGCGCTCCCTGGAAACGAAAAGCAATCCGGCGGGCGCGCGGATGTGAAAGGACTCGGGCACAGGCCCGGAGAACAGGGCGGAGTAGACCTGGGCCACGGGAATGTCCTTGCCCCAGCCCCGCCATTTGCCCAGGTTGGCGGGATCGCTCAGCCCATGCGGCCTGCCCAGGCCGTCGCAGCGTATGGAATAGTCGGCCAAGCCTTTGAAGGGGACCTTTTTATTCGCCAGGTCCAGAATACGCCGGGCCAAGCGCTGGGCGGTCATGCCCGGCTCCATGTGGTCGAGACATTTGCCTTGCAGGAACAGGGTGAAGTCGGCCAAGCCCTGCTCATACTGGCTGACGATATGATGCAGGTAGGTGTGGGCCTCCCGCCCAATGTTGGGCAGGGGGTGTTGCGCTTCCGGGTCACCGGACTTATCGTAGACCAGGGCCGTGATCCCGAATTCGTGGAACCCCTCGGTCCAGGCCACGTCTTCCCTGTATTTGGCGATCACCGCTTGGATGCTCATCTTCGGGATGTTGACGCCAAGCCAGGGCCATGTCAATGGTGGCGGTCCAAATTCTCCCACGCCGCCCAGGCGCGTCAACCCCAGAAAACACGCCGGATATTCGCCCATGCCCGACCAGAGCAGCCCATCTCCCGAGATCATGGCCCGCGTTGCCGAACTGCGCGAAGAACTGGCCCAGCACAACCACCGCTACTATGTACTGGACGATCCGGTCGTCAGCGACGGGGAGTACGATGCCTTGTACCGGGAATTGGCTGGGTTGGAAGACGAGTATCCCTTCCTGTACGATCCAGCGTCCCCGACCCAGCGGGTGGGCGAAAAGCCTGCCAAAGGCTTTACCTCCCAGCGCCACCGCATGCGCATGTACAGCCTGGACAACGCCCTGAACCGGGAAGAATGGGATGATTTTGTGCGCAGGGTCAACGACAACCTTGCGGGACAAGGCCTTGACGAGCCTGTATCCTTTTGGGCCGATCCCAAGCTGGACGGCCTGGCCGTGGAAGTGATCTATGAAAACGGCGCGTTCATTGCCGCCGTGACCCGGGGCGACGGAGAAACCGGCGAGGTGGTCACCCATTCCATGCGCACGGTGCGCAATCTTCCCCTGAAACTCCGTGGTGAGAATCTTCCCGCCCTGCTGGAAGTGCGCGGGGAAGTGGTCATGAGCCGGGCGGATTTCGCGGTCCTGAACCAGCGCCAGGAAGAGCAGGGCGACAAGGTGTTCGCCAATCCGCGCAACGCGGCTGCAGGTTCCGTGCGCCAACTCGATCCTAAGATCGCGGACGAGCGGCCCCTGCGGTTCCTGGCCTACGGCTTGGGAGCCTTGGAGTGGGAGGCCGGACCAGCCTGGACAACCCAGGCCAATGTCATGGCCGGGCTCAAGGAGTTGGGGTTCACCGTGCCGCCCCACGGCCGGGAATGCGCGACCGCCGACAATGTGCATGATCATTTCGAGGACCTGGGCCGTTTGCGCGAAGACCTGGAATACGAGATCGACGGGGTGGTGGCCAAGGTCAATGACCTGGCCCTGTGGGACGAGTTGGGCGTAACCGCCCGCTTTCCCAGGTATGCAATCGCCTTGAAGTTCACGGCCTTGCAGGCGAGGACCATACTCAATGACGTGGAATTCCAGGTGGGCCGCACCGGCGCGATCACGCCCGTGGCCATCCTGGAGCCCGTGTCCCTGGCCGGGGTCACCGTGTCCCGCGCCACCCTGCACAATGAAGACGAGGTCAGGGCCAAGGACCTGCACCTGGGCGACACGGTCATTGTCCAGCGCGCCGGGGACGTGATCCCCGAGGTGGTGGAGGCCGTGGTCAGCGAACGTGGTGCTGACGCCGTGACCGTGGTCTTTCCCACGGCCTGCCCCAGCTGCGGTACCCCCTTGCAGCGGCGCGAGGGCGAGGCGGCCTGGCGTTGCCCCAATCCCCAATGCCCGGAGCAAATGCGCCAAGCCGTGATCTTTTTCGCGTCAAAGGCAGGCCTCGATATTCGCGGCGTGGGCAAGCGCCGTGTTGAGCAGTGGATTGACGAGGGATTGGTGGCCACCCCAGCGGACCTGTTTTTCCTGAGCAAGGAGCAGATTCGGGGTTTCGAGCGTATGGGCGACAAGTCCACGGAGAATTTTTTCAACGCCATTCACGGAGCCAAGGAAAAGGCGTCGCTGGCGCGGCTTATCGCGGCCCTGGGCATTGACCTCATCGGCGAACAAACCGCCCGTATGCTGGGTCGGGAGTTCGCGGACCTGGACGAACTGGCTGGACTCGGCATGGAGGATTGGCGCGTACGCAAGGAAGAGGACAGCGCGCGGGCCAAGGAGCAGCGCCGCTTGGAAGGCATTGGCCAGGAAATGATGGAGTCCCTGGTGGCGTACTTTGCGAGCCCCGAGACCCGCGTCATGTTGGAGCGGTTCAAGGAGGCGGAGTTGTGGCCCACCAACCCCGACGCGGGCAAACAGCGCGACGAGCCAGGAGATACGCCGCTTGCCGGCAAGCGGGTGCTGTTCACGGGCAAGCTCGTGGACATGTCCCGGGACCAAGCCAAGGCCTTGGCCGAGGCTGCCGGGGCGACCGTGGCCTCGTCGGTCTCCAAGAAGCTGGATTTTCTTATTGTCGGGGAAAAACCCGGCTCCAAGTTGGACAAGGCGCGGGATTTGGGAGTACAGGTCCTTCAATTGGAGGAGTTTCGCGCCCTGTGTTCTGGGCAGGGAAATGAAGAACCGCCTGCCCAAGGCAATTTGCTGGACATGACATGACAGCCAAAGCGCTGAACCAGGAGAATATCATGAGCACACAAATCGTTATCAATGGTGCGCTGGGCCGCATGGGAACAATGATCATCGGACTGGCCGCCAAGGACCCGGAATTGGAATTGGCCGGAGTGGTGGAGCGGCCCACCTGCAAGGAAGAGCTGGGCGCATTCGTCTGCACCGCGGGCACGAGCATGGACGAGGTCCTGCCGCAAACCCCGGGAGCCGTGGTCATCGACTTTACCGCGCCGGAGCACACCGTGGCCACGGCCCAGGCAGTCGCCAACCACGGCAACCCCATGGTCTCGGGCACCACGGGACTGGACAAGGCCCAGCAAGCGGAGCTGGCGGAAGTGGCCAAGACCGTGCCCCTGCTCTGGGCCCCGAATATGAGCGTGGGCGTGAACGTGCTGCTCAAAGTGCTGCCCGAACTGGTGCGCCAATTGGGCGACAAGTACGACATGGAAATGGTGGAGCTGCATCACAACAAGAAAAAAGACGCGCCCAGCGGCACGGCCATCAAGTTGGGCCAATGTTTGGCCGAGGCACGGGGCTGGGACTACGATGAAACCGTGAATTACAGCCGCGAGGGCATCATTGGCGAGCGGCCGCACCAGGAAATCGGCATCCAGACCATTCGCGGCGGTGACGTGGCCGGAGTGCACACCATGTACTTCATGGGTCCGGGCGAGCGCATCGAAGTCACCCACCAGGCCCACAGCCGGGAAGTCTTTGCCCAAGGCGCGTTGCGCGCGGCAAAGTGGCTGGCCACCCAGCAGCCCGGCAAGCTCTACGCCATGGCGGACATTCTTTAGGATGCGGAGGAGTTCGATTCTCCGCTTTTTCAGCATGCAGGCAAACGACGCAATAACGGTATTGGGAACAAATGACGAAAAGTCCGTGACAGATTCGTGTCAATACAGGGTCTTGGCCCCGGAACCAAGGCCCTGACGGGGACGGCGCACCCCAACCACGTTTCCCCGACCCGTTGACGAACCTGCGCGGGGCCGGTATGTGAGCACGGTCTTTCCGGTGTTTTCCCCACGTTTTTCCGGCCATTGGTTTCAACATCCAGCAAACAGCATCGAGGCAGCATGAATCTCTGTATAGTCGGCACCGGTTATGTAGGCTTGGTCAGCGCGGCGTGTTTCGCGGAAATGGGCAACACCGTCACCTGCGTTGACGTGAACCCCAAGGTGGTGGACCTGCTCAACAGCGGACAGGTGCACATCTACGAACCCGGCCTGGAAGAGATGGTGGCCCGCAACGCCAAGGAAGGGCGGCTCACCTTTACCACGGACCTGGCCGAGGGCCTCAAGGGCGCGCTTTTCGCCTTTATCACCGTGGGCACGCCCATGGGCGATGACGGTTCCTGCGACCTCTGCTTTGTCCACCAAGTTGCCGAGCAGATCGGCCAGACCATGCAGGACTACCTGGTGGTGGTGGACAAGTCCACGGTTCCCGTGGGCACGGCGGATTCGGTCAAGGCCATCATCGCCAAGGAACTGGAAAAGCGCGGCGCGGCCATTGAATTCGACGTGGTCTCCAACCCCGAATTCCTCAAGGAAGGCGACGCAGTCAGCGACTTCATGAAGCCTGATCGTGTTGTGGTCGGCACGGACAACGTGCGCACGGCCGAACTGCTCAAGGTGCTCTACGGCCCCTTTGCCCGCACCCGGGACAAGCTGATCATCATGGGTGTGCGCAGCGCGGAAATGACCAAGTACGCGGCCAACTGCATGCTGGCCACCAAGATTTCCTTTATCAACGAAATCGCCAACATCTGCGAGCAGGTGGGCGCGGATGTGCGCGACGTGCGCATGGGCATCGGCTCGGACCACCGCATCGGCTACCACTTCATTTACCCGGGGGTGGGCTATGGCGGCTCCTGCTTTCCCAAGGACGTCAAGGCCCTGATCCACACGGCACGGGACACGGGCTATACTCCAGAACTGCTGGAATCCGTGGATTCCGTGAACAACCGCCAGAAATACGTGCTGGCCCGCAAGGTGCGCGACTATTTCGACAACCAGGGCGGGGTCAAGGGCAAGACCCTGGCCATGTGGGGCCTGGCGTTCAAGGCCAACACCGACGACATGCGCGAGGCCGCGTCCCTGCGTATCATAGAGGACCTCACGGCCCAGGGCATGCGCATCCGCGCCTTTGACCCGGTGGCCGGAGACAAGGCCATGCAGGAGCTGGAGTCCAACGACCTGGTGGAGATCGTAGACGAGCAATACAAGTGTTTGGAAGGCGCGGACGCCATGTGCGTGGTCACGGAGTGGAACCAGTTCCGCAATCCCGACTTCGGCAAGATCAAATCCCTGCTCAGCGCGCCCATTCTTTTTGACGGCCGCAACCTGTATTCACCCGAGATGATGGGTGGTCTGGGTTTCGCCTACTTTTGCGTGGGCCGTCCCAGCGTGGACTGATTCTCGATTCTGTTTCTGAAAAAACAAACGCGCCGCCCGAGCAGAAGCTGGGGCGGCGCGTTTTCCATGAGAAAGATGGGAATTGTCAGCGGTGGACCAGGATTCGGTAACAGGAACGGATTTGCAGTTCCTGGAGGATAAGCCGCTCGTATTCCACGGAATACTCGCCTTCGGTCTTGACTTCATCCTCGAGAAAGCGGTCAAGAAATTGGGTTTCTTCCCAAAAATCAAGGAGTTCATCGTCTCCCAAGGCCTTGATCTGGTCGGCCAGGGGGTATTCATCCGTATACAGGAAGAATTGACCCATAAATACACCTCTCCTTGGCAAATTGTGGCGCCGAATGCGACGTCCAATTCAAAACAGCCAACGGCTCCCACCAAGGAAGCCCGAGTTGCCGTCAAGCGGTTTGTTACCTGAAGCAAACAACTTTTACAATAGTTTTTCCCTTCGCCCGGATGAAACCCGCTTTTGCGATGAAGTCTGTTGCTTTCAACCGAATTTGTCGATATAAATAAAAATACCAATGCTTAGCACTCATCTTTCCTGAACGGATATTTCCATCCGGGATGGGAAAAGGGGGACTTCCATGGAAGAAACGCAAAAAAAGCAAGACGCCGAACTCATGCAGTTGGTGACCTTCAGCATTGATGACGAAGAATTCGGCGTGGACATTCTCAAAGTCCAGGAAATCATCCGCACCATGGAAATCACCAAGGTGCCCCGCGCTCCGGAATTCGTGGAGGGCGTGATCAACCTGCGCGGCAAGGTGATCCCGATCATTGACTTGCGCAAGCGCTTTGGCCTTGTTTCCCGGGACCACGACAAACACACCCGGATCATCGTCATCGAGATCAACGCCATGATCGTGGGCTTTGTGGTGGACTCGGTCTCCGAGGTGCTGCGGATTCCCGCGTCCACGGTGGAGCCGCCTCCGCCCGTTGTGGCCGGTCTGGAGTCCGAATACATCAGCGGCGTGGGCAAACTCGAGGACCGGCTGCTCATCCTGCTCGACCTGGACAGCCTGCTCTCCGGCGAAGAGCAGAACATACTGGGCACGATCTGACCCAACATCCCCGCTGATTTCCTTAATAATGAGAAGCCGCTGGGCACAGCTTGCGCCCGGCGGCTTTATTCCGTATTCCCTGACGCGCCGGTCCGGGCATCACCAAACCATCGCCACATCTTACCACCAGCATCACCATGAACCCCACTGGGTCTTCCACAATATCACTTCCCGCTCCTGTGACCGAGCTGTTGCAAGGCCAGGCATCCATGCTGGGCGTCTACAAGAGCGGCCCTGCCACGCGAGCCATGCTTGGGGCAGCGCTGGCGGGCCAAGGCCACTTCCCCGTGCTCGTGGCGCGCAACGACAAGGAACGGGCCGCCATTGAAGCGGCGGTGCGGGTCTTTTCTCCGCTGGAAAACGGCCCGGCCTGGAAAGGAGAGTGGGCGATTTTGCCCCGGTTTCAACCGGACCGGTCAACACCCGATGGCTGGGCCCGGCGCATGGCCGTTATGTACGGCCTAAGCCAGGGCGGTGAAGGCCCCAAGGGGCTGCTGCTCACTTTGGACAATCTGGCTCCCTTGTGGCCGAGCCGGGATGTCCTGGCCGGACACCACTTCCTCCTGGAAAAGGGCGAGGAGATGTCCACCCAACTGCTCCTGGAGCAGGCCGTGTCTTGGGGATATACGCGCACCACCTTTGTGACCCGGCCCGGCGAGATCGCGGTGCGCGGCGACATTCTCGATATTTTCGCGCCGGGTTTTACCGCACCCCTGCGCCTGGAGTTCTTCGGCGACTTCCTTGAGGACATGCGCGTGTTCGATTCCGTGTCCCAACGTTCCCAAGGCAACCTCGACCATGCCTTGCTCCTGCCCGTGAGCCCCTCCATTCTCACCCCGGAGTATCAGGATCAAGCCATGCAGCGCTGGAAAGCCTGGGCCAAGGAGGGTGCGCTTTCCCCCCGGCGGCATCGCCGCTTGGTGGCTGATTTGGAGCAGGGCAACACGGCCAAGCTCTGGCCCGGCCTGTACGATCCCGCGCCCTCTCTGCTGGAAAGCTGGCTGCCCTCCAACGCGGTGTGGCTGCTGCCCGGTACGGAAGCCCTGACCTCGGCTTTGGACGAGGCGCTGTGGGCTTGGCAAGAGCATGTGGCCCAAGAAGACGATTTTATTGAAGGCCAGGAGCCGGATCAACGGCCCGACCAGGATCCTGCCTTTCGCACCCGCAATGAGATCCTGGCCGGGTTGGATGGCTTCCGGCGCATCGGCTTCGAGGACCTGGTCATGGGCTTGGAGCGCCAGGGCGTAGACTTGGAGGAGCGCCCCATCGGCTCCTTTGCTGAACTGGCGGCCCGGAACGAAGCGGTTCCCCCTGACACAAGGGAGCTGGAACCTGAACAGGGCTCGGATCTGAATGAAGGCGCTGTGCGGGAGGCCCGGGACCGGCCCTGGCAAACCCTGATCCGTCTGCTCAAGAAATGGTCCCTGGAACAGGGACGGCTCACTGTGCTCTGTTTCCATTCCGAGCGCTCGCGGGGAAAATTCCTGCAGCTTGCGGAACAAGAAGGGGTCACCCCGCGCCTGAGCTGCGATTTGGGCGACACGGGACTGGCCGCAGTAGTTTCCTCCCTGGATACGGGCGCGGACCTGGTCTGGCGCAACACCCTGCTCCTGCCCGAGGCCGTGCTCCAACCCGGTTCCAGGACCCGTCCGCCCAAGGCGGACAAGTCTTTCGTGGGCATGCGCAGCCACGAGGGATTGAAGCCCGGGCAGCTCTTGGTACACCGGGATTACGGCCTGGGCCGTTTTGACGGGCTGGTGCCCATGGAAGCGGGCGGCGTGGCCAACGATTTCCTTTTGCTGCACTTCCAAGGCGACGACAAGCTGTACGTGCCTGTGGACCGCATGGCCCTGGTCCAGCGCTTCAAGGGGCCGGAGGGGCAAAATCCGGCCCTGGACAGGCTGGGCGGGGTGGGCTGGATCCGGTCCCGGGAAAAGGCCCGCAAGGCCGTGGAAAAAATCGCCCGGGAACTGGTGGAGATGTATGCCTTTCGCAAAGTGGCCAAGGGCTTTTCCTACAGCCCGGTGGGTGAGCTGTTCCGGGAGTTCGAGGCCTCGTTCGGCTTTGAAGAGACCCCGGACCAGGCCAGGGCCATCAGCGACGTGCTGCGCGACATGGAAAAGCCCGAGCCCATGGACCGCCTGGTCTGCGGCGACGTGGGCTTCGGCAAGACCGAGGTGGCCATGCGCGCGGCTTTCCGCGCGGCCATCGACGGCAAGCAGACAGCCCTGTTGTGCCCGACGACCGTGCTGGCCGAGCAGCACTTTCAAAACTTCCGCATGCGCTTCCGCGGTTTTCCCGTGCAAGTGGGCATGCTCAGCCGCTTCGTGCCCAAGGCCAAGCAGCAGGCCGTGCTCAAGGCTGCGGCCCGGGGCCAGGTGGATATCCTTATCGGCACCCACCGCTTGCTCTCCAACGACGTAGACCTGCCCAGGCTGGGGTTGCTTGTGCTGGACGAAGAACAGCGTTTTGGGGTCAAGCACAAGGAAAAGCTCAAGGAGATGCGCAAGAACATCGATGCGCTGACCCTTACGGCCACGCCCATTCCGCGTACCCTGCAACTCTCCTTGTCCGGCGTGCGCAGCTTGTCGGTGATCGAGACCCCGCCCAGCGAACGCAAGCCCGTGATGACCTCCCTGGTGGAGCGGGATGACGGCGTGCTCAAGCAGGTCCTGGCCAAGGAAATCGAGCGGGAAGGCCAGGTTTTTTGGGTGCACAACCGGGTCCGGGGCTTGCAGGAAGTGGAAAAGTACGTCCGAAAATTGGCCCCGGACGCGCGGGTGGGCCACGCCCACGGCCAAATGCCGGAACGCGAGCTGGAAGAGACCATGCACAAATTCTGGCACGGCGAACTGGACATCCTGGTCTGCACGGCGATCATCGAGTCGGGCCTGGACTTTCCCCGGGCCAACACCCTGGTGGTGGACCAAGCGCACATGTTCGGCCTGGGCCAGCTCTACCAGCTCAGGGGCAGGGTGGGGCGCTCGGACCGCCAAGCCTACGCCCACTTCGTGGTCCGCGACCTGGAAAGCCTGCAGGAAGTCGCCCGCAAGCGCTTGAAAATCATCCTGGACATGGAGTATTTAGGTGCCGGTTTCCAGGTGGCCATGGAAGATTTGCGTCTTCGCGGCGCAGGGAATATACTCGGAGAATCCCAGTCCGGGCACATCGCCAAAGTCGGCCTGGACCTGTTTCTGGCCATGCTGGAAGACGAGGTGGGCCGCCTCAAGGGTGAACCCGTGCGCGAGACCACGGACCCTGAACTGGCCCTGTCCCTCCCCGCCAGCATCCCGGAAACGTATATTCAGGACGCAGGGGAACGGCTGGGATACTACAAGGGCTTTTCCTCGGCCGGACGGGAAGAGGTCCGGGCGGAACTTGCCGAAGAGGTTCGCGACCGTTTCGGCCCCTTGCCCGAGGAGTTGGAGAACTTTTTGGCTGTGCTGCGCTTAAAGGAAGTGCTTGCCGCGCTGCAAGCGATCCGGGCCGAAATTTCCTCAACCCGGGTAAAAATCACTTGGCCCGAAGAAGCCCCGAACCTGGACCCTGGACAACTCATTACCTGGATATCCAAACGGGCCTCCCGCGCCAAGCTGACGCCCCCCTCGACCCTGGACGTTGCCCTGGAAACCGCGGCCCACGTCCGCCAGAGCTTGGAAAGCCTGGAACAGGAACTTGCCCAACTCAACACCCCGAACACCCCAACGCAGACTCCCTAACCATCCCTGGATGTCTCATGAAGAAAATTCTTTTTCTGGCCCTTGCCCTGGTCATTGGCCTGTGCGGTT
>QZKZ01000334.1 GCA_004796465.1 Desulfovibrio sp. | reverse complement strand
ATTATTATGACGAGCGCCTCTTCTTTTTCCGTTGCCGTTGTTGGTTCGGGCTATTGGGGCAAGAACCTGGTGCGTAACTGGCACGCCATGGACGCCCTGGGACTGATTTGCGACCGTGACGAAGCCACCTTGGCCCGGTTCCGCGAACAATACCCGGGTGTGGACACAACCATTTCCTACAACGACGTAGTCAGCCGCGAGGACATCCAGGGCGTGGTCATCGCCACCCCGGCCGAGACCCACTTCAACCTGGCCCGGGAAGCCATCCTGGCGGGCAAGCACGTGTACGTGGAAAAACCCCTGGTGCTTGAGGAAAAGCAGGGCCGCGAGCTTATCGAAATGGCCAAGGAACACGACCTGACCCTTATGGTCGGCCACTTGCTGCAATACCACCCCGTGTTCATCCACTTGAAAAAAATGGCTGCTGCAGGCGAACTGGGCCGCATCAACTATATCTACTCGCGCCGCCTCAACCTGGGCAAGATCCGGCGCGAGGAAAACATCCTCTGGTCATTCGCGCCCCACGACATTTCCATGATCCTGTCCCTGGCGCGGGAGGAACCCGAGGCCGTGCTGGCCACGGGAGGCAACTACCTGCACCAGAAGATCGCTGACGTGACCACCTCGCACCTGGAATTTCCCTCCGGGCTCAAGGCGCACATCTTCGTTTCTTGGCTGCACCCCTTCAAGGAGCAGCGCCTCGTGGTGGTGGGCGACCGCAAAATGGCCGTGTTCGACGACACCTTGGCCTGGGAGGACAAGCTCCTGCTGTATCCCCACGAGATCCAGTGGGAAGGCAGCATGCCCGTGCCCACCAAGGCCGAGCCAGAGCGGGTGGATATTCCCCAGGCCGAGCCCTTGCGCGCGGAATGCGAACATTTCCGCCATTGCGCCACCAGCGGGGAAGCCCCTCTCACCGACGGCGAGGAAGGCATCAAGGTGCTGCGCGTGCTCAACGCCTCCCAGCAATCCCTGGACAACAACGCCTGCAAGGTGCGCATCGAGCAAGTGGCCGAGCCCGGGGAAAAAGCCTGGTTCGCCCACCCCAGCGCGGTCATCGACGACAACGTCAGTTTGGGCAAGGGCAGCAAGGTCTGGCACTTCACCCACATCATGCCGGGCAGTGAGATCGGGGAAAACGTGTCCATCGGCCAGAACTGCTGCATCGGCCCGGACGTCTCCATCGGCGAGGGCTGCAAGATCCAGAACAACGTCTCGGTCTACAAGGGCGTGACCCTGGAAAAATTCGTGTTTTGCGGGCCATCAATGGTGTTCACCAATGTGTTCAACCCGCGCAGCAACATCCGGCGCATGGACGAACTCAGGCCCACCCTGGTGCGCGAAGGCGCGACCCTGGGCGCCAACTGCACCATAGTCTGTGGTCATACCGTCGGCAGGTACGCCTTTGTGGGCGCGGGCGCCGTGGTCACACACGATGTTCCCGACCATGCCGTGGTTTTTGGCAATCCCGCCGCGTTCCAGGGCTGGATGTGCAAGTGCGGCGCGGGACTGGAGGACGACCTGCGCTGCGTTTCCTGCGGCTCGGCCTATGTGGAAAAACCCGGCCAAGGATTGGCCGGCGCTTCGCCATCGGAATCCTGAATCATGATCAATGCGTTCAACACCATTCTTGTTTTGGCCCCGCACACCGATGATGGGGAGCTGGGGTGCGGCGGCACCATTGCCAAACTTGTGGAGGCGGGCAAGGACGTTTACTACGCCGCCTTTTCCACTGCTCGCCAATCCTTGCCCAGCGGATTTAAGGACGACACCTTGAAGCATGAGGTCAAGGAAGCCACTCTGAAACTCGGCATCCCGGAAAAGAATCTCATCATATTCGACTACGAGGTCAGGAAACTCAACTACCACCGGCAAGACATTTTGGAAGAGTTGGTCCAAATCAAGCGAAGCATAGCCCCCGAGCTTATATTCATGCCCTCGCTAAACGATATCCACCAGGACCACACCACGATTGCCACTGAAGCTCTCCGCGCCTACAAGAATAATACTATTCTAGGCTATGAGTTGATATGGAACAATCTTTCCTTCAACACACAATGCTTCATTAAGCTTGAAGAACGACACATACAGCAAAAAGCAGACACTCTCAAACTGTATGTCTCTCAAAAGAATAAAGTTTACACAAGTGAAGAGTTCATCTTCT
>QZKZ01000014.1 GCA_004796465.1 Desulfovibrio sp. | reverse complement strand
ACGGCCGCTGGGCGTGTAGTACAGGGCGGTGGTCAGCCTGAGGCCCGAGCCGTCGTCCAAGGGAATGATGGTCTGGACCGATCCCTTGCCGAAGCTGGGTTCGCCGAGCAGGGTGGCCCGCTCGTGGTCTTGGAGTGCACCGGCCACGATCTCCGAGGCCGAAGCCGATCCCGCGTTGATCAACACCACCATGGGGCTGTCCACGTCGTCGGACTGCTGCGTGGCAATGTAGTCCCGCTTGGAATTTTCCTCGCGGCCTTGGATGTAGACGATCAAGCCCTCGGATAAAAACGCGTCGGCCACGGACACGGATTGGTCGAGCAGGCCACCGGGATTGTCGCGCAGGTCAAGGATCACGCCCCTAAACGTGGTTTGGCCGCGCAAGTCATCCAAGGCTTCGTGCAATTCTTCCGTGGTGCGCTCGTTGAAACGGGTGAGGCGCACGTACACATACCCGTCCTCCAGCACTTCGCTTTTCACGCTGACGATGGGAATGGTGTCGCGGATAATGGTCACCTTGATGGGGGACTGGTCGCCTTCATGTAAGATGGTCAGGGTCACTGGCGAGCCCCTGGGGCCGCGAATCTGGCGCACGGCCTCCATGAGGGTGATGTCCTGGGTGGACACGCCTTCGATCTCAAGAATGATGTCGCCGGACTCAAGACCAGCGTTGTAAGCCGGAGTGTCCTCAATGGGCGAAACCACGGTCAAGCGGCCGTCCTTGATGCTGATTTCAATGCCCACGCCGGAAAATTCGCCCGAGGTGGAAACGTGCATCTCTTCGAACTCTTCACGATCAAGATACGAAGAGTGGGGATCGAGATCCTCGAGCATGCCCCGCACAGCTCCGTCGATCAGTTCATTGCGCTCCACGTCGCGCACGTAGAACTTCTCTACGTAGTCCAGGACTTGGCTGAACCGTTTCAGGGGTTCGTACCTGTTGTCCTCGCTTTCAGCCAGACCCAGGCCTGCAGTAGCGGCCAGGGTCACGACCAAGAGCAGGGATCCAAGCCAAATGGTAAGTCGCATATATGCCTCCAAATTCTTCCCGGGCGTCGCGGCCGGGTGCCGCGTTCCGAGTCATGATAGGGCGGAGTCCTTCGGGACTCCGGCGCGTCAGCGCCCTCGGCCTTGCTGGTGAATCGGCTCAGGCAAGGGACTGCCCAAAGTGCGGCAGTACGAGGAAACACGTCGGCGCAACACCCGAAATCCCGTCGTGTCCGGGCCACAGGCCCTTTCGGGTGTACCGCGCAATGCCAAGGGACAATATACCAGATTCCAGCCCTGCCCATCAACCGGCTTGACCAAGCCATTCCGTCGGATTCACGGGCTGGGGTCCTTTTCGCAATTCAAAATACAGGCCAGGTCCATCAGCGCCGGGATAAAAACCGGCTCGGCCAAGGGTTTGCTCCTTGGCCACATTATCCCCCACTTCGACTTCCGAGTCGTGCAAAAAGGCGTACAAGCTATAATAATCACCGTCGTGCAGCACAATGATGACCCTGCCGAATCCCCGCAACACCCCATCGTGCACCACCTTGCCCCAGTAGATGGAGCGTACGGCCGCGTTTTCCTCCACATCAATGCCCACACCCCGCACTGGCGGGTCCTGTCTGGGCGCCCACTGGGCAACCACCTCTCCAGTGACGGGCCACGCCAATTCCCCCTTGCGGTCGGCAAGAGTCTCGCCTTCAGGAGGACGGCTGTTTTGCAGATCGTACTTAAGGTCGTCAATGGCCGCCAGAATAAGCTGCACAGCCTGCTCCTGGCTGAGAATTTCCTCACGCATCTCCGCCAGTTCGGTCATGAAATCCAGCTTCACGGCCAACAAGGCGTCTTTGTCCAAATTCACTGCGGCAATTCGGGCGCGAATGTCGTTTGCCAGTTCTTCCTTTTCCTTGAGGGATTCCTGCACCCTGCGCCCTTGCTCCAACACTTCCTGGAATTTTTCGTGCACAGCTTTGTACAGGGCCGCGATCCAGGTGAATTCGCGGTCCGCCCTTTCCCAGGTATCCACATCCCGGCTCCGGCCCGTGAGGCTGACCACGTGCAGGGGCCACAATCCCCGCAGCAAGGTGAACAGTTCCTCGGCAGCCGCGT
>QZKZ01000187.1 GCA_004796465.1 Desulfovibrio sp. | reverse complement strand
GTTAGCTTGCGCCTTTCCTCGCATCGGCCTGTTTCCGGGGCCGCATCCCGAGCAAAAAGCGCACGGGATTCAAGCGCCTGATCCAGCCCTCGTACGTCGTCATGATCAGGACAAACGACACGGCCGCAAGAACCACCCATTTGAATCCCCAGGGCCAGTCCAAGGTGACGACCCAGGTGGCCACCAAGAGGATCGCGGTCTGGTGCAGGATATAAAAGGGCAGCACCGCCTCATTGGCATAGGACAAGAAGCGGTTGCCACGGGTGAGATGCTTGCCTGCCAGGCCCAGAAAGAATGTGATCCAGGCCCAGGTGTTCAGGGCGGCCAGGGCCAAGTATCCACCGTATGCCAGGCTCAGGGGCTGCTCCAGCCAGGGCTCCAATCCCGTGCCCAGCAAGGCTCCTATGCCGCCAAAGGCTCCCAGGCCCAGAACCAGGGCCAGCCACCGGTTGCGCACTGCGGATCGGGTAAAGCCTTCAAACGAGGGCAAGGCGAATCCCAGCAAATACAGTGTGAGGAAGTAGACCAGGGCGCGCAAGTCGTGCTCCCCGGGCACGGGGCGCAGCAGAAGATTCACGGCCAGCAGGGGCAGGACCGCGAGCAGTGCTCCGCCAGGCCTGTCGCACAAATTGGCGGCCTTGGCCAACAAGGAGATGCCGGCACGGCTTTTGAGCAGCAGAACCAAGGGTAAACACACGATGGAAATAAACAACAGGAAGTAAAGAAACCACAAATGCCCGGCCCAGAACATGAGGAAGCCGCCCCTGGCGTTGTCAACAATGGTCTCAAAGTACAGGGGATAGATCCCCCAGAACGAGCCCTGATACCAGCCATTGGTTATTCCGTCCCAATAATACTGAGGCGGCAGCAGCAACAACGCGCCCACGGTGAACATGGGGACGGCTAGGCGCAGAAAACGCTCGGCCAGATACCGGCCCACGCCACGCGAACCCAGGCTGAACCACGTGGCGCACCCCGAAAGCAAGAAGAAGATGGGCATGAGCCAAGCATCCAGAAATCCCACAATAATCAGGGCCGCGAAACTCTCGGCATCATCCTTGACGTGCCAATCCAGGGGATCGAACAGGCGCACGCAGTGAAAGAAAAACACCGCGAACATGGCCAACACCCGCAACCAATCCAAGTCGTATCGTCTGTCCCGCATTCTTGCGCTCCTTGAGGGAAGCCGCACCTAGTCAACACGCGCGGCAACGGATACGCCCGCGCCGACCATGGCCGCGCCAGCGCCCCGGCGAAACCAGGCCCCAGAGGCGGGTCCGGCGAGCCAACACCTGGCCCGCGCCGCGAGTAAGGCATACCCGGCCAGCACCGACCCCAAGACCACGGTGATCACCACCGAGGCCAACACGCATTGCCTGAGGCCCATGCTGCCCATGTCCAGCACAGTGGGCAAAAACGCAGTATAAAACATTATCACCTTGGGGTTGCCAAGCGTTAACAATAGTCCAGTGGTAAAAAGTTTCCTGGGCGACCGGGAGTGGCGCATGCAAGGTTCTTGGGGTCTGTTGGCTGAACAGAACATGGCCACGCCCATGTAGATGAGCAGACCGGCCCCGGCCAAGCGCACCACCAAAAAGAGTCCGCCCATGGCCTGGGCCAGGGCGGCCAACCCCATGGCAGCGAGACACAAGAAGATCACGTCGCCAAGCACGATGCCCGCGACCAGCCACAGGGCCGACCCCACTCCCCGGAACAGGGATTGGGAGACCGTGGCCACGACCCCCGGACCAGGCGTCACCGCCAACAGAGCCACCGCGGCCGCCAGGGCCGTTATTGCGTGCCATTCCATGAATCTCTCCTACTTGCCTCTTGCCGTGCTTGCTTGTAGGTGAACTGCCTGCACCACCATCCCCAACCAAGGAGTCCCATGCCGAGCCAACCCGCCTCCGTGTATCTCTGCACCTGGAAACGGCGCAAGGGAAAAATCCAGGTCAGCCTGGCCAATGACCCCGCGGTTTCCGCCAGTGGCAAGAATTTCAAGGACGCTGACGCCAAACTGGCCGAGGAATTGGAAAAGGACCATGAGGGAGAGGTCCTGCTCGAATACCTGCGTCCCGTTCCCAAGGACGACGTGGGCCGCCGCTTCGGCGATCCGGCCATCGTGCTGGTGGAGGCCAGGGACGTGCCCGGCCCCCTCAAACAGGGGCCGCACATGTTTGCCCACGACCCCTGCCCCAGTTGCAAGCGCCAGCGCCATCAGCGCACGGACGTTGAGGCCGAGTTCACCACTCTGCCCTCATCCGACGGTGGTGCGGGCCACGATTGCGGCCCGCTCTACTCCGAGGGATTCATTGCCCGGCTCAACGAAGAGGAACGCCAGGGCCTGGTGTTTCGGCCCGT
>QZKZ01000287.1 GCA_004796465.1 Desulfovibrio sp. | reverse complement strand
TACTTGTTGACCACCACGGATACCGAGTTGGTCACCCCCGAGGACCTGCCCAAACATTTCTTGGACGCAGCCGGACCGGACGGACCACTGGAGCCCCCGGCCCATGAGCACCCCGTCCCTGGCGGGAGTTTCCCGCACCTTTCCGGGAACAGCCCGTCCCACGGCCTCCTCCCTGGCGGAGATGGCCGCGACCCGGCCCTGGCGCGCTATTCCTGGGAAGAAATGGAGCGCATGTACATCATGTCCCTTCTGGAGAAAAACACCTGGAATGTGAGCCGCGCGGCCCGCGACGCCCAAGTCAAGCGCACCACCTTTGACTCGCGCATGCGCAAGCTGGGGATCCGCAAGGCCCATTAAGGGCTCCGTGCAACCCTCTTGTATTTTTGCCGTTTCTTCTTCCGCCCCGCCCTATTCTCCGACTAAAATTTGGCACTGTGCTGTAATTTCGTCACTACTCGATTATTTCATCGTTTTGCTGCAGCCCAGGTGTTTCCCTTCTTAGCCTGACGTCTTGACTCTCCTGCCTTTCCGGCACCTTAGCAAAGCCGAGTGGGTTGGCACGAATCTCGCTAACTAGAGATCAAACGCCGACCACTATTTCGGCGATGGTTTTCAGGATAGCCAAATGAGCCAAAACATCACGGATACCGCCCTTGGATCAAATCCGGCCAGCATGGAGCAAAGGGGGCCAGCCATGATCACCGAACAAGAACATACCGTCCACAATTTCCACGTCGACTCCGACAACCAGGTGCGCATTGAATGCCCTGAATGCGGATTGGCCCGCTTCCTCAACGCCGAGGGCTTCCGCTACGTGCGCGACGTCTTCATCTTCAGCTGCCAGTGCGGCGCGGAATTCCGGGGCGCATTCGACTTCCGCAACGGCTGGATGCGCCGGGTCAACCTGGGCGGAGAATACTACAATCCCCGCAGCGACGACTCCGATGAAATGCGCATCGAGGTCCTGTCCATGGACGGCTTGGCCTTCAGAACCCTGGGCCGCCATTCCATCGAACGGGGCGACATCCTGAACATCAATTTTCGGTTGGACAACGTGTTGTCCACCGAAATCCGGCGTCAGGCCAGAGTGCTCAACGTGACGGACACGGCCATCGAGGTCGAGTTCCACCGCAGGCCTCCTTACGATCCTGACCTGGGTTTCTACCTTATGCCGTAAGCGCTCATTGCGAGCGACCGGGGGTGTTGATGGGAGGGCCGTGAGCCATGGGGTTCACGGCCCTTTCACTTTTTCCCGCTTGTTTTTGCCTGCCGATTGACCTCCATTTTTGAAA
Organism: Desulfovibrio sp.; assembly: GCA_004796465.1. Lineage (GTDB taxonomy): Bacteria > Desulfobacterota > Desulfovibrionia > Desulfovibrionales > Desulfovibrionaceae > MADRE1. Next base: position 2,529 of record QZKZ01000287.1, on the reverse strand, counting down.
GGCGTACAAAAGAATCCTTCCGCATTACAGGTGTGGCGCGGCGTTCAACTTTGTCATGCCTTTTTGCGCATAATAAATCTTCTTGTACCGCTTCAATCGGAGGTAAGCATGGATATCATTCGTATCGACGTGGGTGCCGCAGGCGGCCCCAAAGTCTCCACTGAAGGCTTGGGCGACTACGCAGGCCTGGGCGGCCGCGCCCTGACCTCGGCCATCATCAACAAGGAAGTCCCGGCTGATTGCCATGCCCTGGGACCCGAGAACAAACTGGTCATCGCGCCCGGCCTGTTGTCCGGCACCACGGCCGCCATGTCCGGCCGCCTGTCCGTGGGCTGCAAAAGCCCGCTCACCGGCGGCATCAAGGAAGCCAACTCCGGCGGCCAAGCATCCCAAGTCCTGGCCAAGCTGGGCATCGCCGCCATTGTCCTGGAAGGCGAAGCCCAGGGCGACGACCTGTACAAGGTCTTGGTGGGCAAGGACGGCGTCAAGGTGGAAACGGACAACTCCCTCAAAGGGCTGACCAACTACCAGCTCATGGACAAGTTCCTGCCTGAATACGAGACCAAGGGCTCCATGATTTCCATCGGCACTGCCGGTGAGATGCGCATGGCCAACTCCACGGTCTGCGTCACGGACATCGAGGGACGCCCCACCCGCCACGCCGGTCGCGGCGGCGTAGGCGCGGTCATGGGCTCCAAGGGCGTCAAGGTCATCCTGGTTGACGGCGCGGACACCAAGGCCCGCCAGCCCGCCAACCCCGACGCTTTCAAGGCCGCTGCCAAGGAATTCGTGGAAGGCCTGCGCAAACACCCGGTCACGGGCCAAGGCCTGCCCGCCTACGGCACCAACGTGCTGACCAACGTGATCAACGAGGCCGGGGCCTACCCCACCAACAACTTCTCCACGGGCCAGTTCGACGGCGCGTCCGCCATCAGCGGCGAGACCCAGGCCGAAACCGAGAACTCCCGGGGCGGCGAAGGTTCCGCCACCCACGGCTGCCATCGCGGCTGCATCATCCAGTGCTCCGGCACTTACTACGACAAAGACGGCAACTTCCTGACCAAGCAGCCCGAATACGAGACGGTTTGGGCCCACGGCGGCAACTGCGGCATTGATGATCTCGACGCCATTGCCATGCTCGACCGCTTGGACGACGACTACGGCTTGGACACCATTGAGATGGGCGCGACCATCGGCGTGGCCATGGAAGCCGGAGTCATCGAGTTCGGCGACGCCCAAGGCGCCATCAACCTGGTGCACGAAGTGGGCAAGGGTACGCCCATGGGCCGCATCCTGGGCGCGGGCACCGAAGCCACTGCCAAGGCCTTTGGCATTGAGCGCGCTCCCGTGGTCAAGGGCCAGGCCATGCCTGCCTACGACCCGCGCGGCGTCAAGGGCGTGGGCGTGACCTACGCCACCTCCACCATGGGCGCGGACCACACTGCTGGTTACGCCGTGGCCACCAACATCCTCAAGGTGGGCGGCGACGTGGATCCCCTCACCGCGGCCGGACAGGTGGATCTGTCGCGCAACCTGCAGATCGCCACCGCCGCCGTGGACGCCACGGGCATGTGTCTGTTCATCGCCTTTGCCGTACTGGACCAGCCCGAGACCTTCCAGGCCCTCATCGACCTGCTCAACGCTTTCCACGACTGGAACCTCACGGCTGACGACGTGGTGGAATACGGCAAAGGCATCCTGAAGAACGAACGCGACTTCAACGAGCGCGCGGGCTTCACCAGCAAGGACGACCGTTTGCCCCGCTACTTCAAGCGCGAAGCCCTGGCTCCGCACAACGTCACCTTTGACGTGCCCGACGAAGAGCTGGACCAACTCTACAACTTCTAACCGCCCTTGCAGCCGGGGGCTCGACATCTCGGGTCCCCGGCTTTATGTACCCCCCCATGAACAATACGACACATCCGGAACTGGTCCTGCACCTGGACCCGGCCCTGACCTCCTTTCTCCATCCCCTGTTCGAGCGTGGCGTGGGATTTCCCGCCACCGTGAACCTCCCCATCGGCCAGTTCATGGCCCGGGAACTGGACCTGAGCGTGGGGGACGTGGAAACCATCCAGACCATTTTCCTCGATTCCAGCCCGGTGGACGACATTGAGGCCTCCATGGTCAGGGATGGGGCCGTGCTCGCCTTGTCAGCGGCCATGCCCGGCCTCATGGGCGCTACCATGCGCCGCGCCGGGACCTACTCCTCCCTGCGCCAGTCCATCAGCCACCACGAGGACGCGAACAGCGACGCGAATCCAGAGCAGGGCGTGATCACCCTCAAGCTCTTCAACCACATGCTGCCGTCCTTTGCGCCCAAGTTCCTGGCCCGGGGCGTGCTCGTCACGGGCAAGCACGCCAACAAGCTGTTTTCGCCCCTGCCGGACAGCGTGGCCCAGGCCGCGCCCAAGGCCGAGATCAACGGCCAGGCCGTGGACCTCGGCCACTACGAACTGAGTTTGCCCGAAGAAAAGACCGTGCTGCTCAGGGTCGCGGACCCGGACTAGCCCTTACGGTTCCCAGCGT
>QZKZ01000374.1 GCA_004796465.1 Desulfovibrio sp. | reverse complement strand
ACTGCTTGAAGTCGTCCACGTCGATGAACAGAGCGGATAGGGGCTGCTGGGAACGCTTGGCCCTGTTCCATTCCTGCTCCAGGACTTCATCCAAGCGGCGGCGGTTGGGGATTTCCGTGAGGGCGTCGATAAAGGCGAACTGCTCCAGCAGCTCCTGCTTGCGCTTCAAGTTGAGGTGCATGGCCACCCGCGCCTTGACCATGGGCGGATGAAAGGGCTTGGTGATGTAATCCACCGCGCCCAAGGCAAATCCCCGCGTTTCATCCATCACTTCGGATACTGCGGTGACAAAGATCAGTGGAATGCTCTTGGTGCGTTCGTCCTGCTTGAGCAGGGAACACAGCTCGTACCCGTCCACATCCGGCATGATGATGTCCGACAGAATGATGTCGGGCGGCGAATCTGATTGGGCCACCTTGAGCGCGCGCTGGGCGTCCACTGCCGCGGCAATGCGGTAGTCGTCCTTGAACAGACCCATGAGCTGCTCAATGTTTTGCCGGTTGTCATCCACAATGAGGATTTTTTCCCGGGTATCCCCTTCAGCCATCATTTCCCCCTTTTCCGCCCAAGACCTCATACGCTTCGGTCAAGGCCTGCACGGCTCCGTCTATGTCAAAAGCGTCCATGTACTCTTGGGCTGCATCCGCTCTATCTCCACCGACCAGGGCCCGCAGGCTGGGCAGAATGTCTTGCAGCATGTTCCTGCCCGTTTCCAAATCCTCATCCAAGATATCACGAATTTGAAGGATTTTCTCGGCGGTTGATTCCCTTCCCAATAATTCCCCGGGCTCGGCCTGTTCCTGGGGTTCGGGTATACCCTGCTCCAAACCCAACATCACTTTCTGGAACTCACTTCCCAGGTCCTTGATTTGTTCCGCTTCCCGGGCCAGGTCTTGTCCGCTGAGGGCCACCTCCACTACAGCAGCCTTGGCCGAAAGCTCGGTAGCCCCGACATTGGCCGCTACTCCCTTGAGGGAATGGGCGATTCGAGCGGCTTCGTTTGTATCCGAACTGACCAGCGCGTTGTCCAGTTCCTCCATGGCATGGGAAAAGTCCCTGTGCAAGGAGCGCAGCAGCTTGAGGTACAAACCCGCATTGTTGTTGGAACGGAACAGCCCCTCCTGCACGTCGATTCCCGGCAGTTCGAGTTGCTTCACGAGCAGCATGGACTCGTCCGCATCCTTCCCGGCTTTGGGCGGCTGTATTGGCGAGGCTTGTTCAGAAGGCTTCACCCATTGGGACAACACGGAAAAAAGCAGCTTGGGATCAATGGGCTTGCTCACATAATCGTTCATGCCCGCGTCCAGGCACTTTTCCCTATCCCCCTTGAGGGCGTGGGCGGTCATGGCGATGATGGGCAGGTCCTTGTACTTGTCCTGCTGCCGGATATGGCCCGTGGCCTCGTACCCGTCCATTTCCGGCATCTGCACGTCCATGAGCACCGCGTCAAAGGTCTCGTTTTCCAGGGCCTGAAGGGCTTCTTTGCCGTTGCTCGCCACCTTGACGCTGATGCCGCTGCTTTCCAGCCACTCCCTGGCCACTTCCTGGTTGATTTCGTTGTCCTCCACCAGCAGGAAGTGCGCGCCCCGCAGGTATTCGGTAGCTTGAATCTCCTCGTCTCCGGCGCTTGAGATGCCGCTGAGGTTGGACTCCCGGCCGAACAGGCCCATGATCGTATCAAAAAGCAACGATTGGTTGACCGGCTTGTGTAAAAACGCGTCGATAAACGCTTTTTCAGCTTGCTGGATCAGGTCCTCGCGGCCATACGCAGACACCAAGCAGATGAGCGGAGTTTGTTGCAAGCTCTTGTTCTGCTTGATGCGGCGGGACGCCTCTATGCCGTTCATGCCGGGCATTTTCCAGTCCATGAGCACCAGATCATAGGGGACACCGGCTTCCTGCACTTTGCTGACGCCTTGTTCGCCGGAGCGGGCCTTGTCCACCTCCATCTGGAAGGAGGCGATGATTTCCGCCAGGATGTCGCGGGACGTGGCGTTGTCGTCCACCACGAGCACGCGCAGGCCACGCAGGTCCACCGGTGTCTGGGGCCGGACTTCCTTGTGCGGCTGGATACCGAACACCGCGGTGAACACGAATTCGCTGCCCTGGCCCGCTTCGCTGCGGGCTTCAATCTCGCCGCCCATGAGCCCCACGAGCCTGCGGCAAATGGTCAGGCCCAGGCCCGTGCCGCCGTATTGGCGGGTAGTGGAGCCGTCAGCCTGGGTAAAGGAGCTGAAAATGGACTCCAGCCGTTCTTGGGGAATACCAATGCCCGTGTCCTTGACCCGAAACCGCAGGGCAACCTGTTCCTGGTCAACAGAAACATCCTGGGCCGGGGCCACGGACACCACTATCTCGCCCTGGTCAGTGAACTTGATGGCGTTGTTCACCAGGTTGATCAGGATCTGGCCCAAGCGCACGGGATCGCCCATGAGCGCCCAGGGCGCGTTGTCAGCCACGGACACTGCCAGCTCGATGTCCTTGTCATGGGCTCGGTAGGCGAACATTTCCGTGACATTGGCCATGACCTCCAGCAGGGAGAAGCCCACGTTCTCGATTTCCAAGCGGCCCGCCTCGATCTTGGAAAAATCGAGGATGTCGTTGATGATGCCCAACAGCGACTCCGCGGAGCGGTTCGCCTTCTCGATGTAGTTGCGCTGTTTCCGGT
>QZKZ01000429.1 GCA_004796465.1 Desulfovibrio sp. | reverse complement strand
GATTAACCTGGCCATGGTTCCGGGCTTTTGCGCGGCCAAGGGCGAGGAGAGCCGCCGTTTCATGGAGACCTGTTGGACGGACCGCCACATCGTGGCCATGCTCGTGGATTTCTACGAAGGCAAGCTCGCGCCGTCCCGGGCCGACTCCACAATCATCCCCATGGCCGCCCCCGGCACCCTTGAAGCAGAAGCCGGCAGGCTTGCTGAAACAGCGAATCCTCAGGCCGCAATGGCCTCCTAGGACTCGACTCCACCCGTTCCATCATTTCTTTTTCCGGTAAGTGGGCTTGGCTGTGGAGCAGCCCCGTGTAGATCGACCATCCCAATTCATCACGTGTATCGGTGCTGAATGGGTGGTGACCAAAGCCTTCACATGCCAAGCGTGCCAAGTCGTTAAAGTCTGATTCTCTCTCCCATGAACTGTCAGCAGCGCTTTGGGCTGCGTCTGCTCCGGCCCGATGCCCGAAAACCTGGGTCGCCGCTACCATGGCCCCGCCAATACGGTCAGCGCCGTGCATGGCTGTGGCGCATTCGCCCAAGGCATACAAACCGGGAACGCTGGTGCGGCCATGGGCGTCGATGACGGCGCCGCCATTGCCCGCATGGGCCCAGAGCCCGGCCTGAAGAACCTCATCCCCAAAGGGAGTAGGCAGCACCAAGCGCAGGGTCCCTTGAGCCGCACTTGTGGCGTTCCAGTCCATGCGGGAGATCAGCCACTGGTCAATGGCGCGGTCCGCAAGGCCCCAGCTCATGGGACAGTGGCTGCGGCGGGAAGCGCACAAGGGCCGGAGTTCCTCGGGAAGTGGTTCGACATCACCCCGGTTGTTGATAATACCAGAGCCAGGGGAGTCGAGTTTTCCCACGGGAAGGAACCGCCCGGAAGAAAAGTCCCGCCACATGAACTGGACATAGGGGAGGTTGCCCAACTTTGCTCCAGCGCGGGCCAACAAAGCGAGGCCCCAACCCGAATTGCCAGGATCGCTCACATGGCGGGGAAAGAGCGGGGCAGGACCGCCCATGGCCAGGATCACGGCCTTGGCCTGCATGGCTCGAACGGTGTTGTCTCTATCGCGAAACAGCGCGCCCACGACGCGGGAGCGGCTGGGCAGAGAGACAAGTCCGATGCAGGAGAGCCCGGTGCGCAGATCGCCGCCCAGGTCCCGGAAAGAGGAGGAAAACGCGGAAAAGGCCTGGCCAAGATCGCGGAAGACAACAGCGCTCTTGTGCTCAGGAAAAAAGCAGCCCTTGCGTCTTTGAAGCGAGCCTGCTGGGCTGCGGTCAAACTTCAGGCCCATGGCGATCATGTCCTGAAGCCGGGCCCGGGACTCCTCGGCCAGGACGCGCACCAGGGCGGAATCGACTTGGCCAGGTGTTGCCCTGTCCATGACGCGTTGGATACATGCTTGGACTTGGTCATCAGTCTCAAGGACTTGCATGCCCAAGGCGTTGTTCTTGTTGGCGAATGAGGAGCCGGAAGGGCCGTGGCTCGGGGTGGCCAGGGTCACGGACAGCCCGGGATCGGTTTGATGGGCGGAAATAGCCGCGCGGAGCCCGGCCAGGCCCGCGCCCAGCACAAGAACGTCAGTGGAAGGAAGAACTCGCGGAAAAAGGGACGATTCCGCGGCCATGTCCGGACTCAGTCCTGGGACTCCATCTGCTTGCGGGCAAAGGTGAGCATCTTTTGCGCTTCAGCAAAGTCCGGATTGTGCTTGAGCGCTTGCTGGGCCATGAACTCGACCTTGTCCCACTTGCGCCAATCCAAATACAAACGGCCGATGTTGAAATACAGGTTGGGGTCGCTGCCCGCGTATTCCAGGGCCTTTGAGTAATACTTCTCGGCAGTGTCGAATTTGCCCATTTTGCGCAGGGCGATTCCCACGCTGTTGTACAGGCCGATGGAATCAGGAGAATCTTCCAGGGCCATGGCCAGGTATTCATAGGCCTCTTCGTAGCGACCCGCCCTGAGGAACTTTTCACCAATGGTGCCCTTGAGAGCGGGATCATCGGCAAATTCCCGGACCATTTCGCCGAAATGCTGATTGGCTTCGTCGTATTGGTGCTGGTCAAGAAAGTCTTGGCCCTTGTCCAGTCCTTCCTGCTTGCGGCGTTCCAATTCGGCCAACTGCTCCTGGGCCTCGGCCGTAACGCCCTTTTGCAACTCGTCCATGAGGTCCTTGAGCAGGGCGATCAGGGCCTTTTCCTCGCCAGGGGAGTATTCAAGCATGATCGGCACCATTTGGCGGAACTTCTCGTTGCTGCCGATATTATGCACGGCCTGGTCCACCAAACGCACGAACTCATCCTTTTCATTGCGCATGAGCGGTTGCTTGAGCACCGTGACAAGAGCCTCGCGCAAGGATTGAATGGCGGGTATGAACTTGTCCTGCTTGAGAAAGGTCTTGATCTGGCCCAGTTGTGTTCTGGCCCTGGTAAGCTCCGTGGACATGGCGGCCTATTTTCCCGTGGTTTCCCGGATCAGCTCCCGGTAGCGCTTGAAGAACACGCGGCTGTCGTGGGGGCCGGGGCTGGCCTCGGGGTGGAATTGGATGGCGATGACAGGTTTGCTGTTGTGGGCGAACCCCTCCAGGGTCTGGTCGTTGAGATTGACGTGGGTTAACCGTACATCATTCAGGGACTCGATATCCACGCAAAATCCATGGTTTTGGGAAGATATTTCTATATGTCCCAGCTCCAGGTCCTTGACCGGGTGGTTGCAGCCGTGGTGGCCGAATTTGAGCTTGTACGTAGTGCCCCCCAAGGCCAGACCCAGGATCTGGTGGCCCAGGCAAATTCCGGCCAGGGGGTAATCCTCGCACAGGGCGGCCGTGGTCTCGATGGCCCCGCTCACCGCTGCCGGGTCGCCAGGACCGTTCGAAAGGAATACGGAATCCGGCTGCAGTGCGTCCACCTGTTCCTTGCTGAAGGACGCGGGCACCACGAGCAGGTCAAGCCCTTGATCCGCGAGCAAACGCAGGATGTTCCACTTGATGCCCAGGTCATAGACCACCACGCGCGGTCCCTTGCCGGGCCACGGGTAGGGAGAGCCGTTCAGGGCCACGGGCTTGGGCGCGTTGTCGATCCAAGCGTAAGGAGTCTTGGTGGACACCTGGTCGGCCAAGTTCAGGCCCTCCATAGGAGGGATGGCCTTGGCCCGTTCCACGAGCTTTTGCGGATCGCTTTCCTCGGTGGAGATCACGCCGCGCATGGCTCCGTGCAAACGGATGTGCCGGGTCAGGGCGCGGGTATCCAGAGCTTCCACGCCCAAGACATTGTGGCGCTTGAGATAGTCGGGAAGGGTTTCGGTGGACCGCCAGTTGGAGGGGTCTTTGCAGCATTCCTTGACCAGGAAGGCCGCCACGTGCACCCGGTCGGACTCCACGTCCTCGGGGTTCACGCCGTAATTACCGATGAGCGGGTAGGTCATGGTCACCATTTGTCCGGCATAGGAGGGATCGGTGAGCACCTCCTGATAGCCGGTCATGCCGGTGTTGAATATGACCTCGCCCGATGACTCGCCGGGTCCGGTGAAGGATTGGCCGACAAGGGTAAATCCATCTTCCACGGCTAATATGGCTTGCATGGTGTCCTCTCTTTAAGCAGCGACTCTACTATGGCAATATCCTCGGGCCGGTCAACCCCGTGGGTGGAACAATCCGTGAGCGCGACCCGGATCGGTACGCCATTCTCAAGTAATCGTAATTGCTCGAGCTGTTCCGTCAACTCCAGGGGCGAGGGTTCCAGCTCGGTGAAGCGGCGCAAGGCGGGCAATCTAAAGGCGTAGAGCCCGACATGAGCGAGAAATTCGCTGCCCATGTTCCCGGTGTCACGGACAAAGGGAATGGGAGCCCGGGAAAAATACAGGGCGTCGCCATTACCGGCGCACACCACCTTGACTATATCCGGCAGGGCCGCATCGCTGGGGTCCAGGGGCCGGGCCAGGGTGGCCACTGAGACCGAAGCGTCGGTGAACACGTTGCGCAGTTGCACGAGCATGCGTGGGTCCAGGGCGGGCTCGTCGCCCTGGATGTTGACCACAACGCTGTCTTGATCCAGGTCGAGCAGGCAGGCCGCCTCATACACCCGGTCCGTGCCGCTGACGTGCTCAGCGCCGGTCATGACCACGGGCACCAGCAGTTCACGGCAGACTTTATATATGCGCTCGTCATCCGTGGCCACGTGCGCGGAAGTAAAGACCTCGCTTTCCATGGCTCTGCGGTAAACGTGCTGGATCATGGGCATGCCCAGAAT
>QZKZ01000371.1 GCA_004796465.1 Desulfovibrio sp. | reverse complement strand
GTTATTATATCCATTGTCTTTTCGGCGATATACTCTCCACATGGACTCCATGCCAAATCAGAAACCGCTTCATCGCTGTCCCTACTCCACAGCAACGATCCATCCTCTACATTCCAAACTCGAACTCCCTCCCTCATCCCGCTTGAAGCGATGTACTTTCCATCCGGGCTCCAGCGAACACTCCAAATTCTACTCTGATGCTGAGCCGCCATCAGCGGCGACGTCCACTCCAAATACCCATTATTCCGTCCAATTATCCCCACCGCCTCCGCATACTCAGCCGTCCCCACCTCCAACAGCGGGGGATACTCTTCATCCGTCACATCCACGAAATGCGAAAACCCGGCCGCCTTGCCCGCTAGGAACAACGCCTGCATCACATTGCCCTGCATCTCCTGCATCCTGGCCGCGCCAAGATACGCCAGCCCAGTGGGCTCATCATCTTGCGCCCACAGAACCTGGCTCAAACATACAATCGCAAGGGTCATACTCAGGATGCGGATAACGCGCGGCATGGCGGGCTCCTTGGTTTGGCTGGGGGATATTGGTCACCCCCGGCATAAACTACCCCTACGCTATAGTCATGCGCTTTTTGTGCAGAACGCATGGTTTTTCCATTTCGGCTACCCCTTTTTCCCTGTGCGAATAAAAGCGCTCTCCCCCCTGGACAAAACCCCACAAACCTGGCAAATCCCGGGCCATCCGAAAACCTCAGCCCGAATTCCAGGCTTGCCATATGCACCGCATCAACACCCTGCTCCGTACCCTGCTTAGCCTGCTCCTGTTGTCCCTCTGGGCCTGCGCCACCCCAGCGCCCCAGCCCGTGGAGCTGCCCGAACTGTCCGCGCCGCCCAGGCGGCTGGAAATGCCCCTGGCTGCCGCGCCCCTTCCGGAACCAGGCCTGGACATCTCGCCCGAAGCCGAGGCTCTGCGCCAGGCAGTGGCGGACCTGATCCTTGACCCGACCTACGCGGACACCCACGTGGGCGTGCTGCTGGTGGACCTGGACAGCGACCAGACCCTGGTCTCGCTCAATGCACACCAGGCCGTGCTCCCGGCCTCGAACATGAAGCTCTACACCACGGCCGCTGCCCTGGCCGCCCTGGGCCCGGATTTCCGGTTCTCCACTAGGGTCGAGGCCCAAGGCCAAGTCCAGAACGGCATCCTGCTCGGCGACCTCGTGGTCATGGGCTCGGGCGACCCGGCCATTTCGGGGCGTTTTTATGGCGGCAACGCCACCTACGTGTTTCACCGCTGGGCCGAGGAACTCAAGCGCAACGGCATATACGCGGTGCAGGGCGACCTGGTGGGCGATGAATCCTACATGGAGCCCCACCCCGGCCTGTACCCGGGCTGGGAAATGGACGACATCTCTTACTCCTACGCGGCCCAAACCGGCGCTCTCTGCCTAAACGACAATTGCGTGGACATCAGCCTCGTGCCTGCGGACAGCGCAGGCGATCCCGCGCTCATCGAGACCGACCCACCCACCTGCTACGTGGCCGTGGAGAACAACTCCACCACCTCGGCGGCGCGGCGGCCCCGCGAACGCCTTGAAGTGGAGCGGCGGCCCTATGAAAACGTCATCGACATCACAGGCGGTTTTTCCCAGCGCATCCGGGAAAAACTGGTCACGGTCACGGTGGACGACCCCAGCGGCTATTTCATGACCGTGCTGGCCGAGACCCTGGCCGAGGCGGGGATTGTCCTTTCGGGCCGGATACTGGTGCGAAGCAATTCCGGTTCAGTCGATGGGAGCGAATCCTGGCCCAGCGTAGCCGAGCACCGCTCTCCGCCCCTGAGCGAGCTGATTTCGGTGATCAACAAGGAGAGCGTGAACCTCTACGCCGAGCAGCTGCTCAAAACCCTGGGCGCGGAGACCTCGGGCAACGGCGACCGCGAAGCCGGAGCCGAGGCCGTGTCTCAGTGGATCTACAGCATGGGCGTTGATCCCGGCGAATTCCGCATGATCGACGGCTCGGGCCTGTCCCGGCAAAACCGGCTGGCTCCGGCAGCAACCATGACCCTGCTGCGCTACATGCACGAGCACCCGCGCTTTCCCATCTTCCTCTCGTCCCTGGCCATTGGCGGTGTGGACGGCACCCTGGACAAGCGCATGCAGGAAGCCCCGCTCCTGGGCCAAGTGCGCGCCAAATCAGGGTATATGCGAGGAGTGCACACTCTGGCCGGTTACGTGCCTGATGCTGATGGCGACCTGCTGGCCTTTGTGATCATGCTGCAAGGTCCGCTGCGAGGCTCGGACGCTCGGGCCCTGCACGATGACATCCTGATCCTGGCGCGTGAGTTTTCGTCCGGGCTTTCCTTGCCCGTGCATTCGGAGCTGGACGTTCCGCTTGGCACCGACGCCCCGCCCATGCAATAGTCGCCCCAATCGCGGCAGTAGCGTTTTCCCCTGGCCTGGCGTACACTGAAGTTGCCGGTGTTCCCTCCATCCCGTAGCCAGGGAGATATCGCCATGCGTTCCATGTGCCTTGCCGCCGTGCTGGTGGCGCTTTGTACGGCCCTGCCCGCCCTTGCCGACGACTGTTCCTCCATCAGCGACAATGACTTGCGCTATCTATGCCGGGGCGACTGCTCCTCGATCAGTGACAACGACATGCGCTACTTCTGCCGGGGCGACTGCTCGTCCATCTCCAACAACGACTACCGCTACTACTGCCGGGGTGACTGCTCCACCATTTCCAACGACGAGCTGCGCTATCTCTGCCGGGGCGACTGTTCCACCATCTCGGACAACGACCTCAGGTACTTGTGCCGGGGCGACTGCTCCTCCATTTCCAACGACGCCATGCGCTATTTCTGCCGGGGCGTGCACGAGCAAGGCCGCACCGCGCCCGTGCCCATCCCGCCAGCCGGGCCTTTTTGGCAGCCGTGAGCCCCTGCCCTTATTGCGCCCTTGTCCTCTCCGCCAGGGAGTAGTATCTCTTCTGAAGCTGTTTTAGAATCTTCCGGGGGGCATATCGAGGTTTTGCCATGCAGGACCATCGCAAGACCAAACAGCAGCTCATTGAAGAGCTTGATGACCTGCGCGAGCGTTTGGAAGAGGCTCGGCGCAAATCTCTTGCCACGCCCGGCAAGAGGCTGCCCAAGGATTTCCAACATTTTTTCGATCTCACCTCGGATGCGGTGTTCACTCTGGAAGACGGCAGCATCAAGGATTGCAACGACAGGGCCAAGGCCTTGTTCGGCCGCTCCCGCAAGGATATTCTCAACAAGCCCTTGGCGGAACTCTGCCCTACCGGCACCCAGGACGACGCTGCCGCCCAGGCCTTACACAATCGCCTGAACAAAGCCCAAAGCGGCAAACCCCAACGCTTTTCCTGGCAATGCATCGGTCCCAGAGACAAGACCTTGGACCTGGAAATGACTTTGAGCGCGCCCCTCGGTCTCCAAGAGTCGCACATCCTTCTCATCGCCAGGGACGTGACCGAACAAACACAGGCCAAGGAACAACTCTCGGTTTTCCACACCTTTTTGGACACGTCTGACCTGGGTTTTGGATTCGCCACCTTGGACAGGAGAATTGCCTACGCCAATACCTCCTTGTGTCGTATGCTCGGCATCCAGTCTCCTGGCGAGGCTTTGGGCCGGGATGTCCTCCGCTTTTACTCCAAGGAAACAGTCGCCTTGCTCACGGATACCATCTTGCCCCAGGTGGTGGAGCAAGGCCGATGGGTGGGAGAACTCCCATTGGTTTCCATCCACGGCGTAACCATGGAAACCATGCAAAACATCTTTCTCATCCGGGACCATGAAGGCGATGCCCAATACCTTGGCAATGTGCTCACGGACATCACGGAGCGCAATAAAATGGAACGGGAGTTGGCCCTGGCCAGGGACAACCTGGAAGACCTGGTCGCGGCCCGCACCAAGGAACTCACCGAGACCACCGAGCAACTCGCTTCAGCCAAACGCCAGCAAGCCGCCCTGCTCGACTCCATCCCCGACCTGGCCTGGGTCAAGGACCGGGACGGCAAATTCATCGCGGCAAACAGGGCGTTTATCCGCGCCATCGGCCTCGACGAATCCAAAATCCTCGGCTTCACCGACCTGGATGTCTGGCCCAAGGAACACGCGGACAAGTACATGCGCGACGACCGCAAGGTCATTGAATCCGGCAAGATGGCCCAGGTTACGGAACGCATCCATGACGACGACCAAGAGATTTGGGTGGAAACCATCAAGGTCCCGATCCTGGACGAAAACCTTGAAGTGGCGGGAACCGCTGGTATCGCCAGGGACATAACCGAACACTTGAGGATCATGCGTGAACTTGAGGAGTCCATGCACCGTTACCGGCTCCTGGCGGAAAACACGGGCGACCTCATTTGGACCATAAACCGGGATATGCGCCTTACCTACCTGAGCCCCTCAGTGGAACGTTTCCTCGGCTACACCATTGACGAAGCCATGAACATGCCCCTGGAGGAACGCTTTACCGAAGACTCCATGACTCAGATAAGGACGGAACTGGCAAACTTCTTGGCCCAAGAAAAGGCAGGCAAACGGCCTGAAAAAAGTGTCACCCTTGAATTGCAGGAAATCTGCAAGGACGGAAGGATCATTTGGATTGAAGCCGTGGCCCAACCCATGCGGGATGACGCAGACACGCTCACGGGCTTTGTGGGGGTGTCCCGCGACATTACCCGACGCAAGGAGGCCGAGGCCAAGCTCACCCGGCTCAACGAAGAACTGGAAAAGCGAGTGGAACGCCGGACCCAGGCCCTGCGCTCGGAAATCGCCGAACGCAAGCGCTCTGAACAGGCGCTCCGAGAATCCGAGGAGCGCTACCGCACCGTGGCCGATCACACCCACGACTGGGAAAGCTGGATCAGCCCCGAGGGCAAGGCCCTCTACATCAGCCCCTCCTGCGAGCGCATCACCGGCTATCCGCCTGACACATTCCTTGCGGACTTCAGTTTCCTGGAGACCATGCTGCACCCCGAGGATCTGCCTTTGTGGAAGCACTATATGGGCGACGAGGTCCGGCTCATGAGCGGCTCCCTGGACTTTCGCATCCGCACCAAGGAAGGGGACTGGCGCTGGCTCTGCCAAGTCAGCCGCTTGGTGCGCGGCGACGACGGCAGGCCCTTGGGCGTGCGCGCCTCCATGCGCGACATCACCCAACGCAAGCGCATGGAAGACCAGCTCCAATTCGACGCCCTGCACGATCCTCTCACAGGCCTGGCCAACCGCACCCTGTGCCTGGATCGATTCAGCCGGGCCATGGAACGGGCCATGCGCAGGGAACGCTACTTTTTTGCCGTGGTCTTCTTGGACCTGGACCGCTTCAAGGTGGTCAACGACAGTTTTGGCCACGCGTTCGGCGACTCCCTGCTCAAGGACGTGAGCCGCAGGCTTCTGGCCTGTGTACGCCATTTGGACACTGTGTCCCGTTTTGGCGGCGACGAGTTCATCATCTTGCTGGAAGAGCTTGCTTCTCCCCGGGAGGCCATCCGTACGGTCAAACGCATGCAGCACATGCTGTGCGAACCTTTTCATATTGAAGGCCACGAGATCCAAAGTTCGGCCAGTTTCGGCATCTTCCTCAGCCCCACCCTGTCCGAAAAACCCGAAGACCTCCTGCAATACGCCAACATCGCCATGCACCGGGCCAAAGAAGCGGGCCGCAACCGAATCAAGGTCTTCACCTCACGCATGTTGGAGCAAGCCGTTCTGGCCATGACTCTGGAGACCGACCTGCGCCGCGCCGTGGCCAACAACGAATTTTTCATCCACTACCAGCCCATCGTGACCCTCAACGACTCCAAGCTGGTTGGCTTCGAGGCCTTGGTGCGCTGGCGCCACCCCGTACGCGGCGACCTGAGCCCGGCGGAATTCATCCCCATCAGCGAAGAAACCGGCCTGATCATTGAATTGGGCCAATGGGTGCTCAAGCAAGCCTGCCTGACCATGATGGCTTGGCGTGAAGCCTTTCCCAACGCTGATAGTCTTATCCTATCCGTGAACCTCTCAGCCAAGCAGTTTTCCCAGCCCGAGTTGGTGGAACGCATCCGGGTGATTCTCAGGGAAACAGGCTTTCCTCCGGACAGGCTGCGGCTGGAGATCACCGAGACCACCATCATGGAAAGCGCGGAAATTGCCGTGGATAAGCTGGAACGCTTCCGCGACCTGGGCATCAAGCTGTCCATCGACGACTTCGGTACAGGCTACTCCTCCATGAACTACCTGCACCGCTTCCCCCTGGACACTCTCAAGATCGACCTGAGTTTTGTGCAGCGCATGCACGCTTCCCCCGAGGACATGGAGATCATCAAGGCCATCATCAACTTGGCCCATAACCTGGGCATGGAAGTGGTGGCTGAAGGCGTGGAGCAGGTAGTGCAGCAACAAGACCTGTGCGGCCTGAACTGCGAATACGGACAAGGTTTTCTCTATTCCCGGCCCGTGTCCCCGGAAACCGCAGAGGAGTTTCTCCGCCGCGAGGACGAGCCCATTGCCGGTAATGGAGGCCCGCTTTCCACCCAAACGGCCAATGACGAGGATAATGTCGAGGATAACGGCGAGGGCAAAGACGAGGGCCCCTGACCCCTCCCCGGTGCATGCTCTGTGCGCTTGCTCCCTCCTTGGATTATGTTGAGGAGCGTATCCGGTCGTTGAGGATCATCTGTTCTTGACCTGACTTTTCTTTGGAATTCCTGTACCGTCCAGTTGCGGGAACCACCTCTCTCCCGTGCAACAACCGCCCAGCGTCATTATGACTTCTCCTCCAAATAAAACTGCCTCCGAAAACACTGCAGAGCTTCGGCATGAGCTGGAACAACTCAGGTCCAGGCTTGATCGAAGCGAACGCGTCAACTCCGTGCTCTACAACATTTCCAGCACGGTCATCACCACCAAGGACCCGGAGGAACTCTACGAGGCGATCCATACCCATCTCAACGCCTTGGTGGACACCACCAATTTTTTCATCGCCATCCTTGACAAGGAAAACGACCGGCTGGAATTCCCGTATTTGGTTGACGAACTGGACGACGACTTCCCCATAGACAACGTCAGCCAATACGAAGGCGGCAGCCTCACCCTGAGGGTTATCCGCTCCAACAAGCCCATGCTGATCAGGGATGAAAGCGACTTTGACAACGCCTTGGGGCCGGCGGCCAAGGTCTGGCTCGGAGTACCCTTGCGGGTGCACGACGAGGTCATCGGCGCCATGGTTGTCCAGGACTACCTCAATCCCCAATACTATACGGACGAGGACGCGGACCTGATGATGGCCGTGTCTCATCAGGTGGCCGTGGCCATTGAGCGCAAACGCGCCGAGGAGGCCCTGCGCGAGAGCGAATCACGCTACCGGGCACTTTTCGAGGGCAATGCCGTGGTCATGTTGCTCATTGACCCTGAAAACGGCGCCATCCTCAACGCCAACAAGGCGGCCTGCGATTACTACGGTTGGTCCCACGAGGACCTAACCCGCATGACCATAACGGAAATCAACACCTTGTCCCCAGAACAAATCAAGGCTGAGATGGACGCAGTGCGATCGCTCAAGAAACAGCAACTCCTTTTCCAACACAGGCTGGCCGACGGAACCAGAAGGGACGTGGAGGTTTACAGCGGACCGATCACGGTCATGGGCCGGGAAATCTTGTACTCGTGCATTGTTGACGTCACGGACAAAAAACGCGTGGAAGAGGCCTTGCTCAATGCCAAGGAAGCGGCTGAAGACGCCAGTAAAGCCAAAAGCGAATTCTTGGCCAACATGAGCCATGAGATCCGCACCCCCATCAACGGCATCCAGGGCATGCTCCAATTGCTGCAAACCACGCCGCTCAGCATCGAGCAACAGGAGTACGCCAAGATCGCCATCCAGTCCTCCAAGCGGCTCACCAGGCTGCTCTCGGACATTCTTGATTTATCCCGCGTGGAGGCGGGCAAGCTGGAAATCCAGTCCGAACCCTTTTCCCTGTCCAAGACCCTTGAACAAGTCCGCGACCTGTTCCTCCCCATATCCCGGCAGTCGGGAGTCGATCTTGTCTTCAAGGTGGACCCTGCGATTCCTGAACAGGTGATCGGCGACCCCGCACGATTGCAGCAGGTCGTGAGCAACTTGGTGGGCAACGCCTTCAAATTCACCCACGTCGGCAACCTGACCGTTGAACTCACTTCCCTGCCCCATACCCGGCCCGGGCAAACCCGCGTGCTGCTCACCGTGACCGACACGGGCATCGGCATTCCCGACGATAAACTGGAAGCCCTGTTCGAGCCCTTCAGCCAGGGTACATTGGGATATAAGCGACAGTACCAGGG
>QZKZ01000016.1 GCA_004796465.1 Desulfovibrio sp. | reverse complement strand
TTGAGCTGGTTCTTCATGTACTCGATGTTTTCAAAGGTCCACTTGGCCGGGTGGGTGGCGTGCTTGATGGCCGCGTTTTCCGCGGGCATGCCGAACGCGTCCCAACCCATGGGGTGCAGCACGTTATAGCCGCGCATGCGCATGAACCGGGCCACCACGTCGCCGATGGAGTAGTTGCGCACATGGCCCATGTGGATGCGCCCCGAAGGATAGGGGAACATCTCCAGCACGTAATACTTGGGTTTGTCCGGGTCCTCGCCGCAGGCAAAGGTGTTGTCCGCGTCCCAGGTGGCCTGCCACGTGTTTTCCACGGATTGGGGATCGTAGGCTTTCATATCGGGCTTTTTGTCAAACGGTCTTACAGTGCTTATGTGGCCCGCTGCTTGGGCAGGCCCTTGAACAGGGAAAAGCGGCTGCGCTTGCGCTTGGGCTCGGCAGGGCTGTTTTCCATGGTGTCGAAGTCGTACTGGTTGTCAAAGCGCACGTGCTTGAAGCGTTCTTCCCAGGCGAACACGGAGTGGGCCACGGCCTCGCGCTGCAAGCCCACCTGGACCAGGACCACGGAGTCGTCGGTGTAGTGCTCGAAAAAGGCGTCGCCAAAGGCGGTCAGCGCTTCGGTAATGTAGCGGTTGAGCACCTTGGACACGGAGTCGGAGTTGAGGCACCACTGGGTCCAGCCCAGGTCGCGGATGATCTTGCCCAAAGGTTCGATCCATTCGGGCAGGTGTTCCACTCCCGGCGATACCTCCAAGCCAAGCTCAAACACCTGCACGCCCTTTTCGTCGGGCCAGGAGGTGATCACGGGCGTGACTCCCCCGTTGCCCTGGCGGATCGCCACGCGGGGATAGGTGTACGGACACATCGAAACGTCTTTAATGAACCCCAATTTCACCATTTTCCAATGCCTTTGCTGCGGCGTCCAGAATTCCGTTGACAAACCCCCGGGAATTCTCGTCGCCAAATTGCTTAGCGAGTTCTATGGCCTCGTTGATGGCCACTTTTACAGGAACGTCCGGACGATGCAATATCTCAAACAGGGCCAAGCGTAAAATAGTTAATTCAATCCTGCCGATCCGCTCTATGCGCCAGTGCTGGGACAGCTTGGCAATGATTTGGTCCAATTCCTCCTGCTTGGACCAGACGCCCGAGGCCAGGTCCCAGGAAAACCCTTTGGGTGTGGGCACAGGCGTGGTGCGCACAGGGGCTTTTTTCTTGGACCCGGTGCTTTGCAAGGCCACAAGGCGCAAGGGCCGCGACGGAGAGATGGCCAGTTTGTACCCGCAGCCCTTTTCCGCCAGCACGGCGTTGAGCGAGGATATGTGGCTGTCCACGGTGGAGCGCCACTTGGCCAGGTCCGCGTAGGTCACGGTGCGGCCCTGGCGCAGGCCTTGGATCACGGCGGCATCAATGGCTTGCGCACCGGAGCCGGAACGGCGTTCAATGCGGTCGATGATGTCCGCGATCTCGTTGGCGGCCGCGTCTTCAGCGGACACCGGCGTGGGCAGCTCAGCGAGGAAAGCCGGACTTTCCCCGAACATGGCGGCAAGTTCCCGCTCCGTGGCGGCAGGCACGTAGTTCAGGCCGTACAGGACCTGGAAGGCGCGTTCCCGTTCATGCTTGCGGGATTCAGCTTTGCCCATGAACCTAGAGCTGTTCCAGTACGCGCAAGGTTTCCAGTACTGCCGAGGCAGCTTCCGCGCCCTTGTTCCCGGCCTTGGAGCCCGCCCGTTCTATGGCTTGTTCCAGGGTGTCCGTGGTCAGCACGCCAAAGCCGATGGGAATGCCGGTTTCCAGGGAAACGGACGCGATGCCTTTGGACACTTCAGCGGCCACATAGTCGAAGTGCGGGGTCGCGCCGCGGATCACCGCGCCCAGGCAGACCACGGCGTGGTACTTCTTGCTTTGGGCCACGCGCTTGGCCACCAGGGGCATTTCGAACGCGCCGGGGATGCGCACTATTGCCAGGTCCTCGCGCGAGGCCCCGTGCCGGGTCAGGTAATCCACGGCCCCGCCGATGAGCTTGTCCACGATGAAGTCGTTGAATCGGCTGGCCACCAGGGCGATCTTCAGCCCCGAGGCTTCCAGTTGTCCTTCTATGGTGCGCAGATGCAGCATGGTCTCTCCAAAAGTTGGTTATTTGGCAACGCCGCCGGGCAAGGTCAGCAAGTGGCCCATGCGGTCCTTTTTGGTGCGTAAATAGGTTTCATTTTGCTCGCACATGCTCATTTCAATGGGCATGCGGTCCGTGATCTCAATGCCGTAGCCCTCCAGGCCCACGATCTTTTTGGGATTGTTGGTCAGAAGCCGCATGCGGCGCACGCCCAGGTCCACGAGGATTTGCGCGCCCGTGCCGTAGTCGCGCAGGTCCGGCTTGAAGCCCAGCTTTTCATTGGCTTCCACAGTGTCGTAGCCTTCGTCCTGGAGGTGGTAGGCCTTGATCTTGTTGGCCAGGCCGATGCCCCGGCCTTCCTGGCGCATGTACAGAAGCACGCCCCGGCCCTCGGCCGCGATCATGCGCAGGGCTGCTTCGAGCTGGCCGCCGCAGTCGCAGCGCATGGAACCCAGCACGTCGCCCGTGAGACATTCGCTGTGCACGCGCACCAGCACGGGCTCGTCGCTTTCGGATAGGTCGCCCTTGACCATGGCGATATGGGTGCGGTCCTCGGTCTCGCTGCGGTAGGCGATGATCTGGAAGTCGCCGCCAAAGCAGGTGGGCAGCTTGGCCTCGCCCTCGCGCTGGATGGACAAATGGCCAAAACGCATGCGGTGCTGGATCAGGTCGCGGATGGTGGCGATCTTGATGCCGTGCTGCTCGGCGAATATTTCCAGGTCAGGCAAACGGGCCATGGTCCCGTCCTCGCGCATGACCTCGCAGATCACGGCCGCAGGTTTCAGGCCCGCAAGCTTGGCCAGGTCCACGGACCCCTCGGTCTGGCCCGCGCGGACCAGCACGCCGCCTTGCTTGGCGCGCAAGGGAAAGATGTGGCCCGGCGTGACCACGTCCTCGGGCTTCACGTCGTCGGCCACGGCGGTCAAGACGGTGGTGGCCCGGTCCTGGGCCGAGATGCCCGTGGTCACGCCCTCGCGCGCCTCGATGGACACGGTGAACGCGGTGCTGAACTTGGACTCGTTGCGCGAGGTCATGAGCGGCAACTGCAGCTTGTCCACCCACTCCGGAGCCAGGGCCAAGCAAATGAGGCCCTTGCCGTGGGTGGCCATGAAATTGATGATCTCGGGGGTGACGTGCTCAGCGGCAATGGTCAGGTCGCCTTCGTTTTCCCGGTCCTCGTCGTCCACCAGGATGACCATGCGTCCGGCGCGAATTTCTTCTATGGCTTCTTGGGCCGTGCAAATTCCCATCTTTTTGTATCCTTTTCCTTCAGCAGGCGGCTCACGCGTTGCTGCTGAAGCTGCATTGTTTCATATACCACAGGGCCTTGGGACAATCAAAACCCGTGCTTGCCGAGAAATTCCCGGGTCAGGCCGGCTTGGTCATGGTCTGATTCAGCCGCGCTGTCGCCGCTGAACCGGGCCGCGAGCATGCGCTGCACGTACTTGCCGATGAGGTCGGTCTCCAGGTTGACCCGGGTTCCAGGGCTCCAGGAGCCCATGGTGGTGGCCTCCAGGGTGGCGGGAATGATGTTCACCGTGAGAAAGTCCGGTCCACAGAGATTAACCGTGAGACTGATGCCGTCAAGGGTCACGGAGCCCTTTTCCACGACTTGAGGCCCGAATGGGGCCGGAAAGTTCAGGCGATAGATGCGCGATTCCCCGGCAGGCTCGATAGAGGCCACAGTGGCCAGACAGTCCACATGGCCGCTGACCAGGTGTCCGCCCAAGCGGTCGCCCAGGGCCAAGGCCCGTTCCAGGTTCACGAGATCGCCCTGGCGCAACGCCCCCAGGTTGGTTTTCGACAGGGTCTCGGCCGAGGCATAAGCCGTGAACCAGGTGTCGGAAAACGTCTCCACTGTCAGGCAAGCCCCGTTCACGGCAATGGACTCGCCATGCACGAATCCCTGCATGGCAAAGGTGGGCGCGATGCGAAGCCGGGTTTGGCCGGAGCGCGGCTCCAGGGCGCTGATCTTGCCCGTGCCTTCAATGAGTCCCGTGAACATGGCGTCCCCCCTTTATTCCAGGTCCTGGCCGGGTTTGGCGCTGACCAGCAGGTCCGGCCCCAACATGCGCGAATCAATGATGCGCAGGTCCAGGGCTCCACTCATATCGGCCAAGCCACGGCCCGCAACCATGGGCCTGGCTGAAACGTCGCCTGCGATTTTTGGGGCCAGGAACAGCAGGATGTGGTCAGCCAAACCCGCGTCCAGGAGCGACCCGGCCAGAAGCCCGCCGCCCTCGCACAGGACGTAGCGGCAGCCACAGTGTTCATAGAGATATTCCAGGCCTAGTTTGAGGTCCACCTCGTTGCCTGCTTTTCCCAGTTGCGGCACGCGGCAGCCCCGCTTCATGAGCAGCTTGGCTGCTTCACTGCCCGCATTGTCCGGGCCAGTGAAAAATATGGTCTCCCCGGGCCGCTCCCTGGTGAGGAAACTGCTGCCGGGCTCGGGCAACCGGGAGGTCACGGCAACGGCCAGGGGCGGCGTTTGGGTGCCTTCCGCGTCACCGCCCAGACGGGGCGTGAGCTGGGGGTCGTCGTGGTGCAGGGTGTTGCCGCCCACGAGCACGGCGTCCACCTTGGAGCGCAGTTGATGCACCAGGGTTCGCGACGCTTCCGAACTGATCCACTTGGAGTGGCCGGAGGCCGCCGCGATCTTGCCGTCCAGGGTCGCGGCCAGCTTGAGCAGCACAAAGGGCCGCTGCTTGTCTTTCCAGGTCAGGAAATCCGCGATCACGTCGCGGCACTGTTCGCCCAATTCTCCCACGCGCACTTCCACACCCGCGTCGCGCAGCCGCTGAGCGCCGCCGCCCGCCACATCAGGGTTGGGGTCCAGCGCGCCGATGCAGACCCGCTGTATGCCCGCCTTTAGGATGGCCTCGGTGCAGGGAGGTGTTTTGCCGTGGTGGTTGCAGGGCTCCAGGGTTACGTACAGCTCGCTCTGCGAGAGGTCCACGCCCAACTCGCGGGCATTGGCGATGGCCGCCACCTCGGCGTGGGGCGCGCCGCAGCGGGTGTGGAATCCTTGGGCCGCGACCTCGCCGTCGCGCACCAGGACCGCTCCCACGCAAGGATTGGGGGCCGTGCTGAAACGGCCCTTTTCCGCCAGGCGCAGGGCGGCGAACATGGGCGAACGCGCTTCGTCCATGTCCACGGCCACGCGGAAAAAGGGGGGCAGGCCGGGCTGGTTCGGATCAGGGAAAGGACAGGAGGGCATGGGGAACTCCGGCCTCCTTGAGCATGGCTTCGCCCAAATCGTCAGGATAGGCCTCGGCGTAATACACCGCTTCCACGGCGCAGTTGATGAGCATTTTGGTGCAGATCAGGCAGGGCTGGGTGGTGCAATAAATCACAGCACCCTTGAGCTGGACCCCGTGGATCGCGGCTTGGATGATCACGTTCTGTTCGGCATGCAAGCCTCGGCAGATTTCGTGGCGCTGGCCCGAGGGAATGCCCATTTGCTGGCGCAAACAGCCGATGTCCAGGCAGTGGTCCAAGCCCGAGGGCGCGCCGTTGTAGCCCGTGGCCAGGACGCGTTTGTCGCGCACGGCCACGGCCCCGACCTTGCGGCGGGTACAGGTCGAGCGCTCAGCCACGAGCTTGGCAATGCCCCTGTAATATTCGGGCCAGGAAAGGCGCTTGTCCATGGTGTTTTCGGACTCCAGCCCTAAGCGGCGAACAAGGGAAAATTGCGGGCGAATTTCTCGACTTCCGCGCTGATCTCACTGAGCCGGGACTCGTTGCCCACGTTGTTCAGGGCGTCCACGATCCAGCCCACCACATTGCCCATGTCTGTTTCCTTCATGCCGCGCGTGGTCAGGGCCGGGGTGCCGAGCCGGATGCCCGAGGTCACAAAGGGCGAGCGGGTCTCAAAGGGCACGGTGTTCTTGTTGACCGTGATGCCAGCCAAATCCAGGGCCAGTTCCGCGTCCTTGCCCGTGATGTCCTTGTCGGTCAGGTCCAGGAGCATGAGGTGGTTGTCCGTGCCGCCTGAGACCAGGGAATACCCCGCGTCCACCAGCCCTTGGGCCATGGCTTTGGCATTGGCCACAACCTGCTTCTGGTAGGTCTTGAATTGGGGCTTGAGCGCTTCGCCAAAGGCCACGGCCTTGGCTGCGATCACGTGCATGAGGGGGCCGCCCTGGATGCCCGGAAAGATCTGGGAGTTGAGGGTCTTGCCCAGGTCCTTGTCAGCCAGGATCAAGCCGCCGCGCGGGCCGCGCAAGGTCTTGTGCGTGGTCGAGGTCGTGATTTGGGCGTGCTCGATGGGCGAGGGATGTTCGCCCGCGGCAATGAGGCCCGCGATGTGGGCCATGTCCACCATGAGCACCGCGCCCACCTCGTCGGCGATTGACCGGAAACGGGCAAAGTCGATGGTGCGGGGATAGGCGCTGTAGCCCGCGACGATGACTTTTGGAGAGTGCTCCTTGGCCAGGGTCTCGACCTGGGTGAAGTCGATGGTGCCGGTTTCCTTGGCCACGCCGTAGAATTTCACGTCAAAGAGCTTGCCCGAGAAGTTCACGGGCGAACCGTGGGTGAGGTGGCCGCCGTGGGACAGGTCCATGCCCAGGATGGTGTCCCCGGGCTGGGCCACGCCGAAGTAGGCGCCCATGTTGGCCTGGGAGCCCGAGTGGGGCTGGACGTTGGCGTACTGTGCGCCGAACAGCTCCATGACGCGGTCCCGGGCCAGGTCCTCGGCCAAATCCACGTACTCGCAGCCGCCGTAATAGCGCTTGCCCGGATACCCCTCGGCGTATTTGTGGGTCATGACCGAGCCCATGGCCTCGCGCACGGCCGGGGAGGTGAAGTTCTCCGAGGCGATGAGTTCCAGTTTGGCCACCTGGCGTTCGATTTCCTGGCAAATGGCCTTGCCCACCTGGGGGTCCTGCAGAAGCAGCTCTTGCATTGTTGGTTCGCCTTGCTCTTTGCGGGTTATTGGGAAAAACGCTTGAACACCAGGCAAGCGTTGGTGCCGCCAAAACCAAAGGAGTTGGAGAGCACGTATTCCACCTGCTGGTCGCGGCTGCCGTCGGCCATGTAGTCGAGGTCGCAGCCTTCGCCGGGATTGTCCAGGTTCACGGTGCCCGGGATCTTGCCCGTGTGCAGGGTCAACACACTGAACACGGACTCCGCGCCGCCCGCAGCTCCGAGCAAGTGGCCGATCATGGATTTGTTGGCCGTGATCGGGATATTATAGGCCTGGTCGCCGAACACACTCTTGATGGCCCGGGTCTCGCAGGTGTCGTTGAGTTCGGTGGACGTGGCGTGGGCATTGATATGGTCGATGTCCTGGGGAGTGACGCCGGCCTCGCGGATGGCCATGCGCATGGCCGAGGACATGCCCGCGCCGTTCTCGTCGGGCGCGGTCATGTGATAGGCGTCGCCGGACGCGCCGTAGCCCACCACCTCTGCGTAAATTTTTGCTCCACGGTTCTGGGCGTGCTCCAGGGATTCGAGCATCAAAAGGCCGCAGCCCTCGCCCATGACAAATCCGTCCCGGTCGCGGTCAAAGGGGCGCGAAGCAAGTTCCGGCTCGTCGTTGCGGGTGGACAGCGCCTTCAAGGCGTTGAATCCGCCCACGCCCATGGGCGTGACCGTGGATTCCACACCACCGGTGATCACCGCGTCGGCGCGGCCCAGCTTGATCTCGGAAAAGGCCGTGCCCACACCGTGGGTGCCGGACGCGCAGGCCGAGGTCGTGACCAGGTTCGGGCCCTTGACCTTGGTGAAGATGGAGGCCATGCCCGGCGCCATGTTGGAGATCAGCGTGGGGATCATGAACGGCGAGACCCGGCGGGGGCCGCTTTTCATCAGCGTCGTGTGGGAGCGCTCCAGGGCTTCCAATCCACCCAGGCCGCAGCCGATGATGCAGCCCACTCGTTCGGCGTTGTCATCGGTAATTTCCAGGCCCGCGTCTTCCAAGAGCATCATTGACGAGACCACGGCGAATTGGGTGAAGCGCTCCATGCGCCGCAAACTCTTGGGCGGCACGTAGGC
>QZKZ01000144.1 GCA_004796465.1 Desulfovibrio sp. | reverse complement strand
GGCTAAAGCTGCATGGCAATATGAGATGTTTTACTATAGCTGATCGTAGAGTTGTGTTCAAGGTTGGTAAGGCGATTTCGAGCTACCTTGCCGTGATGCCTTGGCCCACGCCCGAAGCATGGTAGGGCCGGGAATTGGCGTCTCATTGGGAGGTAAGGGGAGGCGGCTTTGGGCGACGGAAAAATAGAGGCCTCCAGAAAGATGGAGGCCTTATTTTTCTTGGTGGAGACGAGGAGACTTGAACTCCCGACTTCTGCCTTGCGAAGGCAGCGCTCTCCCAGCTGAGCTACGTCCCCAATGGAGCCGATAATTATACACGGGCCAGGGGCGAAGGACAAGAGAGAATCTGGAGGCCGCATGCCGCCTCCCCCCTTTCCCCTCAAGGTCCCTCAAGAAACAGGTTTACTTCGCCGCCAGCAACTCGAATTCCAGCGCGGCCAGCACATGGCCGTTGACCACAACCTCCAGCCTGTGGCCGCCGGGATGGTGCTTGCGCGTGGTCATGTCGTGAAAGGGCCGGGTCCGGGCCACGGGGTGTTCGCCCGGTCCATAGGTCTTGTCCGCGATTTGAAACATCTTCCGGAACAGTCCGCCGCTCCTCTTGCGGTAATGCACGGCGTATTCCACCCGCAGTTGCTGGGCCGTGTCCTTGACCTTGAGGAGAAAGGAGACTTGGGCCTTGTCGCCGATGGTCACGGGATGGGGGTCAATGGTGAGGTACTCGATGCTCACGCCTTTGGGAGCTTGCAGGCCGAAGAGGCGCATGGCCTCTTGGTTGCCGCTTTTAAGCAGGGTACGGCAAGCATGTTTGAGCAGCTTGTCCGTGTCCGGCGAAAGGCCAAGCCAATCGCGCGTGATATCGAGGACCAGGTCGGGGTGGTCCTTGGAGATGTCATTGAGGTTGTTGGCCACGCTGCGGCGCACGTATTCGCTGGGATCGGCCTTGAGTTCTTGGAGGATGGGCAGGATGGGCGCGGGGTCTATCTTGAACGCGGGCAGGGCCTTGCCCCAGGGCAAGCGGGGGCGGCAGCCTTCGCTGGCCAGGCGGCGCAAGTGTTCGTTGGGGTCCTTGGCCCAGGTCAGCATGCGGGCCATCATCTCTTGGGGATAGCGCAGGATATAGGGCCGTACCGCAAATTCCGAGGATGAGCCGCTGGTCATGGCGGCCAGGGCCTGGGTGGAAGGCTCGAAATGGTCCAGGCCAAAGACCTGCACAAAGTGGGGAAAGAGCAGGTGGCCGATGCCGTCAACAGCGGGGGAAGCGTTGACCACGATGGGCAGGGCTTCCAGGTAGCCGCCGGGCAACGCGGGCCGCAGGGAAACCGCGAGATGGCCGATACGGTCCATGAACTCGCGGGACTCCCATTGTGCGTCCAGAACATTGGAGATGTAGGCCACGGCCTGGAACTGGGGAGAGACATCGGATACTGCCCGGGCCACGGAGTGCACGAATTCTTGGTTGAGCAGATTTTTCAGGGGTTCGTGGTTCATAGTGTTGGCAGGGGCTGGAGGGTGAACGGGAGTTACAGGTCGAGAGCGGACAGCAGCTTCTTGACGCGGACATCGTAAGTGTGCTCGGCGGCTATCAGTTCGCGCCAACGGGCCTGCAGGTCATGGCGCAGTCCCGTGTCTTGGGTCAAACGCTTGGTTGCTCCATCGAGTTCCTCGGGCAAGGTGAAGCTGATGGGCCGGGTCAGTTCTTCCGGGAAAATGGACAGGCCGGGCGTGGCGTCCGTGGCCAGGACCCCGCCTGCGGCCCACACGTCGAAATGGCGCTGGGTCAGGCCCGAGGGCAGGAGCAGGCTGGTCATGTTCAGGCAGAGCCCGGCTTGGGCATACACCGCCGGGAGTTGGGCGTAGTAGTCAATGGGGGTGCGCAAATCCGCAATATTTGGGATATGCTCGCGCCAGCCCGGATCGCCGAACAGGGCCAAGCCGAGATGGGAGTTGGCGTGTTCCAGGCAATGCACGCGGTGCAGCAGGGAAATCTGTTCCGCGCCCAGGCCCGCCGTTCGCACCGCCTTGTCCGGCCACAGGGTTTTCAGGTCCAATTGCCGGACCCACCACGCAAAATCCGGGCGTTTGCCCATGGCCAGTTCGGTTTGGGCTTGGGCCAGCAAGGCCGGGGCAACCGTGCTGGCGGCAAAGAAACCTTGCTTGTCCGGAAAGGCCGAGCGGCCCACGAAAACGGTGCGCCCGGCCACGTCCATGTCCGGCGTTGTGAAGTCACGCTCGAACCAGGCCGCGTCCGCAGCCAGGGGCAGGTGCAGCACATGGGCCGCGCCCTGGCGCTTGAGGTCCGGGATAAAGGAATGGTCCGTGACGCAGAGCAGCATGTCGCGCCAAAACGGGCCGCGAAACCCGCTGAGAATGTGCCAGGGATTGTCCACGCACCACAGGGCGACCCGGCACCCCGCTTCCCCCAACTGGTGGAAAACCTCGCCAAGGGGGTCGAGTCCTTGGCCATTGACGCTGAAGTACAGGACAGCCGGGTCCCTGGCCAAGGACTCTGCTAAAAGACCGGGGTCAGGAAAGGTTCCCCGCGCCAGGGACGGGGTGTCCACGGTCCAGCCCGCGCGGGAAAGGGCATGGCTCAGTTCGGGGAGGAGCAGGGCTTGGGGCTCCCCAGGCAGGATGACCCGCTTGGGCCTGGCCCTCGGCCCGCCTTGGTCGTGCAGGGCCGCGCGGACCTTGGCCAGGAGCGGGCTCCAAAAGGAAGGAAAGAGCTTCCCGCCAAAGCTGTAATATAAAATGATGGCGTGCTTGAGTTCCTGGGAACCAAGTCCGGCTGCCCACGAGAAATCGCGTTCTCGCCAGGACGAGGGAATTCGTTCTCGCCACGTGTCGTCAACCTGGCCGAGGAATGCCGGGGCCTCCACATAGTCCAGGCCGCTCGCGTGGTCAGGGATGAGTTGGGCCGCGTCAGCTGGATCAGGCCCCAGGCCCAGGAGCAGCACCCGTTTGCCTGGCGCGCCCGCGTCCCTGAAGTCAGGGGTGTCCAGGCGCGCGTATTGGCTCGGCCCGGACGGGAGGGTCAGGGTCTGCACGTCACCGTGCATGCGCATGCGCTCGGGTCGTTTCGCCATGCCGCAATCCTTGTGTTACCGGTCCGCCGACGGTTTGCGCTCTTGGTCTTGGCCCCTGCCGTGCTTTGGGATATATCCCCGTGAAGGATGTTGCATGAAAAAATACCGCGACCATTATTTCAAGCAGGCCAAAAAGGACAACTACCCGGCCCGCTCCGTGTACAAGCTCAAGGAGATCGACAAGAAGCTTCGGCTCCTGCGCCCCGGCCTCAAGGTGGTGGACCTGGGCGCGGCGCCCGGCTCCTGGACGCTCTTTGCCGCGCAAAAGACAGGCCCGCAAGGGTTGGTGCTGAGCGCGGACCTCAACCCCTTGAGCGGCGATTTCCCCCCCCAGGTAACCTTTTTCCAGGCCGATGTCTTTGCGCGGGGTGAAGCCTTTTCCCAGGCCCTTGAGGACTTGGGGCCCTTTGACATCCTGCTCAGCGACATGGCGCCCAAGACCACGGGCAACAAGTTCACGGACCAGGCCCGTTCCATGGACCTGGCAGTGGAAGCCCTTGCTTTAGCTGAGCAATGCCTGGTACAAGGCGGCCATTGCGTGATCAAGATATTCATGGGGCCGGACGTGCAGTCCTTTACCCAGGACATGCGCCGGGTCTTTACCACGGTCAAGAACATCAAGCCCCAGAGTTCACGAGCAGAATCCAAGGAAGTGTTCCTGGCGGGCATGGGCCTCAAGCAGGCGGCCCAGGCCCGCGACACTCAGGAACAATGAACAGCAAGGCCGGAGAGGCCATGAAATACTCAGGAGGGACGTATGGCAGGACACAGTAAATGGAGCAATATCCAGCACCGCAAGGGCAGGCAGGACGCCAAACGCAGCAAAGCTTTTACCAAGGCGGCCAAGGAAATCATCATCGCGGCCAGGGGCGGCGGCGACCCCGGCATGAACCCCAGGCTGCGTTCGGCAATCGCCGCGGCCAAGGCGGTCAACCTGCCCAAGGACAAGATCGAGACCGCGATCAAAAAGGGTACGGGCGAGTTGGAGTCCGAGGCCCTGGAAGAGATCACCTACGAGGGGTACGGTCCGGGCGGAATCGCCCTGCTCATTGAATCGGCCACGGACAACCGCAACCGCACCGTGGCCGAGGTCAGGCATATCCTGTCCAAGAACGGCGGGTCCATGGGCGAGAACGGCTGCGTGAGCTGGATGTTCGAACGAAAGGGTGTGGTGGTCTTTCCCAAGCAAGGGTTCAGCGAGGACCAACTCATGGAGATCGGCCTGGAGGCTGGGGCCGAGGACATCATTGACGATGACGAGGCCTGGGAGGTGCGCAGCGCGCCCGAGGACTTCGAGGCCGTGCGCGAGGCGTTCGAGAAGGCGGAAATGGCCTATGAGCGCGCCGAAACCACCATGCTCCCCCAGAACACCGTTGATGTGGACGTGGAAGCCGCACGCAAGATCGTCAAGCTTCTCGACGCCCTGGACGACAACGAGGACGTACAGAACGTGCACGCCAACGTGGAGTTCCCGGACGAGCTCATGGCCGAGCTCGAAGGCTAGCCATGGCCGGGATCGTGGTGCTGGGGCTGGACCCGGGCTCCCTGGTCACAGGCTACGGTGTGGTCAACGAGGTTTCGGGACGGCTGTCCCTGGTGGCCGCGGGCACCATCCGCACCCAGGCCAAGGCCCCGCTCTGCGAACGCTTGGCCAAGATATACACGGGGCTGAGCACGATTATTACCGAGCACCAGCCGAATGAGGCAGCCATGGAAGACGTGTTCACGGCCAAGAGCCCGCAGTCCGCGCTCAAACTGGGCCAGGCCCGGGGTGCGGCCATGGCGGCCTGCGGCGTGGCCGGGCTCCATGTTTCGGGCTATGAGCCGACCAAGGTCAAGAAGAGCTTGGTGGGCACGGGCCGGGCCGAAAAGGGCCAGGTCTCGTTCATGGTCGCCCGTTTGCTGGGCGAAAAGGAAAACTGGGCTGTGGACGCGGGCGACGCCCTGGCCGTGGCCATCTGCCACCTCAACATGCGGCGCATGACCCGGCTCGCCGGGCTCTAGCCCTCAACTCCAATCCAGGGCACGCACAGGACATGAACAAGGACAACAGCCCATGGCCGGACGCGGCGGACGGCCCGGAGCGCGCAGCCGGTTTGCCCGGCCTGCCGCGCCGGGGCCACGAACTACCATGATCGCCTATCTCACCGGAACCCTGCTCGAAGTCGGGGAAAGCTCCTGCTTGCTGCTCACCGAGGGCGGCACTGGCTATGAAGTGGCCTTGCCGGCAACCTTTTTGAGCCAATTGCCGGACAAGGGCGAGCAGGTCGAGATCTACATCGCCACCATTGTGCGCGAAGACGCCCTGGACCTCTACGGATTCGCTTCCTGGGACGAGCGCACCACGTTCCAGGCCTTGATCTCCGTGCCCAAGCTCGGGCCCAAGACCGCCCTGGCCATGCTCTCCATGTACACGCCCGACGACCTGCGCACCATCACGGCGTCGGACGATTTGACGGCCCTGAAGAGAGTGCCGGGCATTGGCGCCAAGACCGCGCAGACCATTCTTCTGGAACTCAAATACAAGCTCAAGACCGTGGACAGCCCGGCGCTTGTCACCAGCCTCAAGGACCAGGCCGCGTCCGTGCTGCGCGACGCACTCACCGGCCTGACCAACCTGGGCTATGGCGAGGACGAGGCAGCCAAGGCCCTGGAAACCGTGCTTGGAGCCGAGCCGGACCTGGACGTGACCTCGGCCCTGCGCGCCGCGCTCAAGCACATGGCCGGAAGGCGCTGAGGAAGCCATGTCCCGCGACGATTGTTTGCCCGAGGAGAATATCCGGCCCGAGAGCCTGGCCGAGTTTATCGGCCAGGAGGACCTGCGGGCCAACATGTCCGTGTACCTGGAAGCGGCCATGGACCGGGGCCAGCCCATGGACCACACCCTGTTCTACGGCAATCCCGGCCTGGGCAAGACCACCCTGGCCCGGATCATGGCCCGGGAGTTGGGCGTGAACATGGTGGCCACATCAGGCCCGGTGCTGGAACGCTCGGGCGACTTGGCCGCGATCCTGACCAATTTGGGGCGCCACGATATCTTATTCGTGGACGAGATCCACCGCATGCCTCGAGCCGTGGAAGAGATCCTGTATCCCGGCATGGAGGACTTCAAACTGGACTTGGTCATCGGCCAAGGACCAGCCGCGCGCACCGTGAAGATCGATGTGGAGCCCTTTACCCTGGTCGGGGCCACCACGCGCATCGGCCTGCTCACCTCGCCGCTTCGGGACCGCTTTGGCGTGATCCTGCGTTTGGAGTTCTACGCGCCCGAGGAATTGGCGCGCATCGTGACCCGCTCGGCCCAGATCATGGGCGTGGAAGTGACTACCGAGGGCGCGGTGGAGATCGGCCGCCGCTCGCGGGGCACGCCGCGCATCGCCAACCGGCTGCTCAGGCGCGTGCGGGATTTCGCCCAGGTCAAGGGCTCGGGCCTGGTGGACCAAGACGCGGCCCAGGCAGCGCTCCAGCGCATGGACGTGGACGACCTGGGCCTGGACCAAATGGACCGCAAGATCCTGGGCGTGATCATCAACAACTACGGCGGCGGGCCCGTGGGCGTGAAAACAGTGGCCGTGGCCGTGTCCGAGGAAGTGCGCACCATCGAGGACATCTACGAACCCTTTCTCATCCAGTGCGGCTTCATCAAGCGCACACCCCGGGGCCGGGTGGCCACGGCCAAGGCGTACCAGCACCTGAACATCATCTGACCCTTTTCCATAATAAGGAAAGCGACCATGCCTGAATCCCAATGCCGCGTGACGCTCCTGTCCCACACCCCGGAGGCCTTGTCCCTGGTCTATGCGGCCTTTCGCCAATGCTACCACCAGGGA
Organism: Desulfovibrio sp.; assembly: GCA_004796465.1. Taxonomy (GTDB): domain Bacteria; phylum Desulfobacterota; class Desulfovibrionia; order Desulfovibrionales; family Desulfovibrionaceae; genus MADRE1. The sequence continues at coordinate 5,609 of QZKZ01000144.1, read as the reverse complement.
TTCGTGGGTGACATGTGGCCCAGGCTCCTGGCCGGGGAAATCAACCGGGACAAGCAGGCCGCATTTGTGAGCCGGCTCATGGAGTCGGGGCACGAGAGCCCCATTGAGCACGTGAGCTTCACCTTCGCCATTGAAGGGATTTCCCGGGCCTGTACGCATCAGCTCGTGCGCCACCGCATCGCTTCCTTTTCCCAGCAGAGCCAGCGATACGTGGACGGCAGCGAATTCGACTACATCCTGCCCCCGGCCATAGCCCGCATTCCCGAGGCCAAGGCGCGATTCGAGGCCTTTGTGGCGGAAGTGGGGTCTGCCTACAAAGACCTCATGGAAGTGCTGGAGTCGGCGGGGCGCGGAGACAAAGCCAAGGAGGACGCCCGCTTCGTGTTGCCCCAGGCCGCGGAGTCCAAGATCGTGGTGACCATGAACTGCCGCAGTTTGCTGAACTTTTTTGCCTTGCGCTGCTGCCGGCGGGCGCAATGGGAGATTCGGCGCATGGCTGAGCAGATGTTGGCCCTGTGCCGGGAGGTGTTGCCTGAAATCTTCAATGTGGCTGGTGCCAAATGCGAGCAATTATGTTATTGTCCAGAGGGGGAGCGTTTCACTTGCGGACGTTACCCCCTGAAGGACGCGGCTTCGAGCGGGGAGTGAGCATCTTAACGTATGGCTTGTGTGCTTGCTTGCCAAGGTGGTGGCGGAAATGAAATCGCACGAGACCCCCCCGGGGTACCCTCTTACTGGACCTGGGAAAAAAATGTAATAATACCCTGAGTACGGGTGCAAAAAATACATGTATCTTTAGAATTCAGGCGGAATCACGAATCGACCCTGTGGAAAACTTTTCCCTGAGACTGTGGATAAGCCTTGCCCCTTTATTGCAACCTACTGATGATTAGCACTTTTTTATCTTGAGGGTCTGAAGCCCGTCGGCAGAATAGTTAATCAATATTAAGATGTTAGTGAAAAACCACCCTAGGGAAAACTGACCCCGGCCCCGGAGGACTCTCCCCGACATTCCTCCCTTGCCTCTCCCCCCCCGCATGAGTATCACACTAAACATGCAAGGCGCGTGGCGGCAAATTCAGGATATTCTCCAAAAAACAGTGAATCCCGGCCTCTTTACGGTCTGGATCAAGCCTTTGCAGGCGGAGGTCAAGGAAGACTCCCTCAGCCTGACGGCGCCCAACGAGTTCGTGGCCTCCTGGGTCAGGGACCGGCTCATGGACGACATCTCCCAAGCCGCGGCCAGGGTCATGGGCAACAACGCCGCCATCAGAATCTCAGCGGAACCCGCTACCAGCGATGTGGCGCCGTTTATCTCCGGGCAGGCCAATGGAGCGGGAAACGGCCATACCCCCATGCGTTCGGAAAGCGCCGTGGGGAGCGGCAACCAAGTGGGCTTGCCCCTCAAACCAACCACATCCAATCGTGTGGGCGGTTGGCGCTTCACTTTCGACGATTTCGTGGTGGGGCCGAGCAATGAACTGGCCTATGCCGCCACCCGGGGGCTGACCCAGGAGACCTTTTCCTCGGATCAGCTCTTTTTGTGCGCGTCTTCGGGATTGGGCAAGACCCACCTCCTGCAGGCCGTGGGTTCCTCCCTGTGCGCCATGAGCAACCGCAAATCCGTGCACGTGCGCTATGTGACCAGCGAGGAGTTCTCCCGCCAGTGGGTCCTGGCCTGCCGCAGCCGCGACTTCGAGTCCTTCAAGGCAGCCTACCGCGACGACGTGGACATCCTGCTCATGGAGGACGTGCACTTTTTCCAAGGCAAGGAAAAACTCCAGGACGAGTTGCTGGCCACGGTCAAGATCCTGCGCGACAAGGGCGCCAAGGTGGTCTTTTCCAGTTCCTTCCTGCCCCGGGAACTGAACAACGTGGACAGCCACCTGGCCTCTCGGTTTTGCGCGGGATTTTTGGCGGTGATTGAAAAGCCTGACTTTGACACCCGTAAGCGCATCCTGCAGCGCAAAGCCAAGCTTTTCCAGGCCGTGCTCCCGGACAACGTGGCCGAACTCATGGCCGACCGCATCCGCTCGGACGTGCGCCAGCTGGAAAGCTGCCTGCAGAACCTGGTACTCAAGGCCAAGCTGCTCAACAAATCCATCTGCATGGACCTGGCCTGGCAAGTGGTGGGCAATTACGCCGCGTCCACGCCGCTCCTGTCCCTGGACAACATCGTTGACTTTGTCTGCGAGACCTACGAGCTCAATCCCGAGCAGCTCAAATCAAAGAGCCGCCGCCGCCAGGCCGTGCTGGCCAGGAACACGGCCTACTACCTGGCGCGCAACTACACCAACCTGTCCCTCAAGGACATCGGCGACCGCTTCAACCGCCGCCACTCCACGGTGCTCAAGGGCATCGCCAACATGGAGCGGGAAATTTCCCTGGAAACGCCGCTTGGCCGACAACTCTCCCGTACTCTGGAAATGGCCAAACGTTTCAGCTCCCGGTCCAAGGGCTGAGTACGCCAGCCCGGCCGGGGGCTTTTTCTTCCGGTGTGTCTCTTACAACGCAGCCAGTTCCAGATCGCCCCACACCGCGATTTCTTCGCCGTACTGCGCGAAAATGCCCTGAATGTCCTTGGGGCGGCAGGTGGCGGCCAGCTCCTGGGCCGCTTCCACCACCCGCGCCAGGTCGCCCGGGGATTGGAGCTGGTTGCACAGGGCCGTGGCTGCGGCATCCACCACAGCGGCCCGTTTGCCCGTGACCACCACGAGATCGCCCTGGCCCAGGCTCAGGGAGTGGCCGATGGTTGCTGACGACGCACACACGGCAACGGGAAATTTTTCTTTTGCCAACTTGAGGCCGAGAAAGGCTTCGGAATTTGGGTCGGGCAACAGCCCCACGATCCGTTCTTGAGTGGAGGCCAAGTAGAGGTCCCCGCCGTTTTCCACCAGCACTTCCTTGCTAAGGGGCACAAGCGCCTCGGCCACGTGCTGGGCCACGGCTCCGGCCACGGCGGCCATGGGTCCCACGTTGCACAGGATCGCGGCCTCGGCCATGTCCTGGACCAGGGGCGAAGCATGTTCGGGCAGGGGCAAGGGTGTCAGGCTGGTGGCGAATTCCGGATACAGGCTGATGTGGGTCTTGAGACCGGCGCGCAGGTCGCGCACGATCTGGTGTGCTTCCTGGCTCAGGTCGCGGCTGGCGATGATGCGCAGGTCCGTGTGCTCGACCACCACCTGGAAGGCGGTTTCCCCCTGGCGGGGGCGGCATTGGGCGCGGTACGCGCGATGGGGGTCGCGGTGGACCTGGCGGGAATCATTGCTGGAATCGCGAACCATGGCCGCGCCAGCCTATCACTGAAGGCCCGGCCCTGTAAGCGAAAAAATCAGAACACAATGACCACGTTGCAGGAGTCCAGGTAGTTGCCGGGTTCGGCCAGGGCTTGATCGAGCCTGGCCGCGTCCTCGGGATCGAGCATCAGCGCGCCTTGGTCGCCCTCGGCCAGGGAGGCCGCGGTCACTGTCAGGGGGCTGCCGCCCGCCATGTCGCTGGACTGGGCCTGGCTCAGGTCCTGGTAGTAGCGCACGTAGCCCCGGTTGAGCGCGGTGTCCTCGTCCACGTTGGGGCCGGGGTAGAGCAGGCCGTCCGGACCGTGCAGTTCGGGCCGCATGGAGGGCTGGAACTCCAGGTCGCGGGCGTCGATAACCAGGCCGGTTGTCTCGCCTGCGGGCTCGGCCTCTGTGGTGTCCGCGTCCAGCGGAACCACGAGCGGGGCCGCAGTGGTGTCCGGCTCGGGAACCGGATCGCCCAGGACCACCACTGGGTCGTCCGGAGCTGGCAAGGGATCGTCTGGGGTGGCCAGGACCGGTGATTCCTGCTCGCCACCCACGGGCGCGGCGTTTTCTGGCAGGCCTGGCGGCGGGGCCAGGGGATCGGCGTAGGGCATGAGTTCCCGGGCCAAGTCGCCGGTGAGCGGCATGGACACCACGGAACGGAACGAGCCGTCCTCGAGTTGGGTGGTTTCCTCGATAACAGAGCCGGTGAGCACGCCCGAAACCGTTGAGACCACGGTGTCGCTCTCCGTGACAAAGTTGCGCACCACTGTGCGCGAGTCAATGTGCACGCCCAGGATCACTTCCAGCAGGTTGCGCCGGGCGTCGAGCACCGAGGCGCGGGCAGCCATGGCCCGCCATTGGCCCATGGTCTCGGCGTTGGCCGGGCGAGCGCCCATGCCCGTGGCGATGACGCGCATGCTGTTCCAGTCGATGTACCCGTAATGGGCCACGGGTTCCACACTGTTGGCTTGGGCGCGGGCCGTCTGGGGCGGGCATACGCAGGCCAGGGCCATTGCCGCGAATACGGCGAGGCGCGTGAACAATCTCATATGCGGGTCCCGTGGTTGACGTTGAGTACTTCCAGGCCTGGCGAAGAGGGCGGCGGCGCTAAATCCGGAGCCGCGCCTGGTTCGGCCAAAACCGGGTCCAGGGCCAGGTTGCCCAAGAAGCATTCCGTTGGGGGTTGGGCAGAACCCCAGTAGTTGCCGCGCAGGTCAAACTCGCGGGGCGTGAAGCACTGGACCTGGAAGGGCTGGTTGTTCAGGAAAGTGTTGGCGCGGATCAGCGGGTCCACATCGCCTTCAATGACAAGGCCGCCCATGCCCTGGTTGTCCTCGATGCGGCAACCCTCGATAACGGGCCGCGCGCCGCTGGCCAGGAAAATCCCGGCCTGGGACGAACCTACGATGACCAACCCCTTGAGTGAGGCCTCGCATCTGCGCACGGTCACGCCGGTGGTGGCCGAGGTGATGCGCATGTGAACGAGTTCGGCCTGGCTCGCCTGGTCCAGGACTATGCCGTTGTGACGCTCAGCGCCTTGGGTGGTCAGGGTGATGGGCGCGCTCTCCTGGCCAAGGGCGTGGATTTCACCTTGGTCCACGATAATCGCCGCGCGTTCCGCCGCCAGGATGGTCACGCCCGGTTCAATGTACAGGACGCCGCCCTGGGCAACGGTCAGGGTCTCGCTCAGCAGGTAGGGGCTGCGTTCGGCAGTGAGCCGGACTTCCGAGTCGAGCACACCACCCAGCACCGTGTCGGCCTGGGGTGCGCCCGCCATGGCGCTGCCTCCCATGGGCATCCCTTCGAGTGCCAAGGCCTGGCTAAAAGGCCCGGCATTGCCCGCCGCATCCACGGCCCGCACCTGGACCATGGCCGGGGCCGGGCCGGAAAGCTGGGCAAGGCCGGTCCCGGGAGCAGCGGTGCTTGCGAGCAGGGCGGTTTCACTGGAACCGGGCGTGAGGGAATGCACCTCATAGCCCGTGACATCGTGCTCCAGGTTCGCGGTCCAGGCGAGTTGCGCACCGCTGGGCGGCATTTCCACCATCAGGCCCACTGGCGCGGCCGGGGCCAAGGTGTCGATGGAGATCGGGTGTTCCGCGTACAGGGCTTCGGCCCTGGTGCCACCGGGCTGTTCCAGGAAGGCCTCGGCCACGAGGTCCTCGGCGTTTTCGCCCGGAGCAACGGTATACAAGCCCTGGTAGATTTCGCGGCTGAGCAGTTCCTCGCGGATGGCTTCCAGCATGTCCGGGGTGGGGCTGTGCCCGGTTTCCACGTACTGGTCCTGGACCAAGCCCAGGGTCTGCTCCCAAATCTCCGCCTTGACTGCCT
>QZKZ01000406.1 GCA_004796465.1 Desulfovibrio sp. | reverse complement strand
GTGGAAGGCAGCTTGGAAGGCTTCTCCAGCACACATTCATAGGCCGGACAGGCCTGGGCCCCAAGGACGGGGCGGCAAGTGCGCAAGGAGGCGAGGGATCATGCAGGGTAGGGGACATTTTCCACAACGGTTGGCAGGGGTATTGGCCGTAACGCTGGTCTGGGTATTCGTGGCCCAGGCTACAATGGCCGACACCATCATCTATTCCAGGGAAGATGAAAACGGCGTGGTATGTTTCACCAACGTACCCACCACCCGTGGCTTTGAAACCTACATGGTCTTTCGCGACATCATGAGCCGGGCCGCCGATCCTGCCCAGCGCGCGGAAATCATTGAGATTGCAAAACATTACAGCCGCGTGTACGGTATGGACGAACGGTTGATCCAGGCCGTGATCGAGGTGGAGTCCGGATACGACGTCAACGCCGTGTCTTCGGCCGGGGCCGAGGGGCTGATGCAGATCATGCCCGGCACCCAGCGGGACTTGGGCGTGACCAACTCATTCGACCCGGACGAGAACATCGAAGCGGGCGTGCGCTACTTGCAGACCATGATCGACCGGTTCGGCACCGTGGAACTGGGCTTGGCCGCGTACAACGCGGGGCCGAGCAATGTGGAGCGCTACGGCGGCATTCCGCCCTTTGATGAAACCCAGCAATACGTACGAAAGGTGCTCAGCCGGTACCAGAGTATGTAACAGACTCAATGAACCTACCCAATTGGCTTACGCTATCACGCATCGCGGCAGTGCCCGGCATTGTCGCGTTGCTGTATTTTCCCGGGCGCACAACGTGCCTTTTGGCCATGCTGCTGTTTTGCGCCGCGTCGATCACCGATTTCCTTGACGGCTACATCGCCCGCAGCCGCAACCTGATCACGGACCTCGGCAAGTTCCTCGACCCCCTAGCGGACAAGCTGCTCATGAATTCGGTCATGATCATGCTCTGTTCCTTAAGCAAGGATTCCGGAGGAGAACCGTGGATTCCGGCCTGGGTGGTGATCATCATCGTGGCCCGGGAGTTCGTGGTCACGGGCATCCGGATTCTGGCCGCAGACATGGGCGTGGTCATGGCCGCGGACATCTTTGGCAAGCTCAAGACAGTCTTTCAGATTGCGGCGCTTATTCCGCTTATAACGCATTATCCGTGGTTCGGCTTTGATCCGGCGCCCATCGGCAGAATCCTTCTGTACATCGCCCTTGTCCTGACCATGTTTTCCGGCGCCAATTACTTGCGGCAATTCATGCACCATTACCGCAATGTCCCGCCCTCATAGCGATAAACAAGAAACGGGACATTCGAATAAAGTTGTGCTATGGAATTGTAAAAGGACATCAACTCATGATAGTAGAATTCAGCGACAACCTGCAGCTGCGACTCAAGAACTGCTTGCAGACCATATTGGAACTGGAACCTGACCTTGAGCGTCTTGAATTGGGGCACGTGTTGCTCAAGGAATACGAACAGCTCAAAACCTTCATTGAAAAGGTGGGTACGGTCAGGTTGGAAGAGGACGACGTGCAAAGGATCGAAAAGGCCACCGCCACTTTCCTGGACGAACTCAAAGCGCCGCTCTCCCTGGTCAGTGAAGCCAAGGCGCGCAAACGCTTGATGCAGTGACACGATTATGCTCTGGAAGCGGCTCTTTTTGGTCTTCATCATTGTCCTTAATATGTTTCTCGTGTATCGCTTGTTGGTAAGCGAACAAAGCGTTTTCGCGTACCTTGACCTCAAGGCCCAATACTCGGAGATGGGCGCGCGAATCGCTGATTTGGACCAACAGAGTTTGGAACTCAGCCGGGAAATACGCCTCCTCGCGTCGGACGGACCATATATTGAAAGGATGATCCGGCAGGAGATGCATTTCGTACGCGAGAACGAGGTACTGTATCTTTTGTCCGGCTCTCCTGCCGGGGACCCTTCCGGAGCCCTGCCGGATGATGAATAAAATTGAGTGGTACCGTGAAGTCCTGGAACTGGAGCCCAGTTCCCGGGTCTTTTTTCCGCTGGCTAAGCTTCTGGTGGAAGCGGACAGGCTGGCTGACGCCCTGACCGTCCTGCGCCAAGGACTGGAACGCCATCCCGATCATTTCGAGGCCATGCTCCTCCTGGTGGAGGTGCTGGGGGGCCTGGAGCGCCGAGAAGAGCTGGGCCGTGAAGTCCGCGGTTTGGCCAAGAAGATGTCGGCCTACCCCACCTTTTGGCAGTCCTGGGCCTCGGCCCTGGCCGAAGAGACCGAGGACGGCGACAGCGCCCTGGCCCTTTCCTTTCTTTCCGCCAAGCTGCAAGGCGTGGACATCACTTGGTCCGACGTGATCAACCAAGGCCTCAAGGCCTTGTCCGAAGCGGAGGGCGGTTTTGTGGTCCCGCCCAGACCCGAGCATGATGCTGTAGCTGGAACACTTTCCGGGCTCCCGGGCAGCGAAGAACTCGAAAGCTTGCCCCGCGTGGTCCCATCTCCTGCCGACACGCCCGAGCCCACTGCGGACAGCCGGCCCCAGGGCAAGGTAGTGGAACTGGTGGAAACTCCGGCCGCCAAACCCGAGCAAGATATATCTCCAGTGGGCAGGCTCGATTCCCAGGACGAGGAGGGCAAGGAGGAAACTTACTCCTACCGCACCCGGACCATGGCCGACCTCCTGGCCGAGCAGGGCGATACAGACGGCGCCTTGGATATTTACCGGGAAATTCTCGCCCGTAGCGAAGACTCGGAAGAGCGTAAGGAACTGCAAGGGGTTATCGCCCGCATGACCTCGCCGCCTTCTTCCGGGCAGGACCCGGCCGAAGCCGCAGAATCCTCTGAGACCGCTGATGTCGAGGAGGCTCCCGCGGGTCCCAAGGCTTTGCTTGGCAAAAAAAAGCTGATCAACACTTTGGAGAGCTTGGCCCAGCGCTTGGAAATGCGCGCCGCGGGCTAAGGCCCGGCGCGGATATCGCGCCCACCGCCTTTTTCCTTGAAACCAGGGCTTGTCTTCCCGCCCCTGGACAGGTATCCTTCTTTCTTGGCGTGAGCCTTTTCGCCTTCCCTGGGGGGCGGATGGACACCGCAATCGGACTTCACACTACAAAGGGGATATAACGCAATGAGGGCGATCATCCTTGCGGCCTTGGCCGCGGTCATCTGCATGGC
>QZKZ01000248.1 GCA_004796465.1 Desulfovibrio sp. | reverse complement strand
CGTAGATCGCCTGCTTGGGGTCCCCTATGAAGAACAGCGGTCGGTCGCGCAGGGCCCTCTGGAAGATGCTGTACTGCACGGGGTCCGTGTCCTGGAACTCGTCGATGAGCGCGGCCTTGTAGCGGGCGCGCACCGCCCTGCGCATGCCTCCCGCGCCCTCCCCCCGAAGCGCCTTGTCCATGTCCGCGATCAGGTCGTCAAAGCCGAGCACGCCCAAGGCCTGTTTGCGCCCGGCCAGTTCTCCGGGCAACTGCTCGGCGAACTCGCGGCGCACGTTATCGGCCACGGCGGCATATTGGCCCGCCAACTCGTCGCGCAACTGGAGAAGGACTTCGCACAAGTCGAAAAAGGGGTGCTCTGGGGGCACTTCAACCTTTTTCCCGGCCTTGTCCGCCACAAACCCGGCGGCCAGGCAGCCGAACTCTTTGAACGGCGTCATGGCCCGGGCCGGGGAACCGGCAAGCAGGGATTCCAGATTGCGCCACAACGCGGGCAACTTGGCCTCGCTGTAATAGGCTTTGTACATGCCCTCCTGGCCGAGCAGTCCCTTGACTTCCTCGGCCACGCCCGGCTCCCGCCACTTGTCCCGCACCGATTGGAACGCAGCGGCAAACCCCTGCTCGGCCCGCGTCAACTCGCCCTCGTCCACGGTCGCCACAGGGGCCAACTCGGCGTTTGCATGGTTGAGCCTGATCCGCGCCAGTTTGCACAAGCCCTCGTGGCTGAGCTTGCTGGCCTTGAGCCCGGCCAAACGCAGCGGTCCCAAGGGGTAGATTCGCTTGCGCCAAAAATCCCCGGCCACCTCTTCCACAAGCCCGGACTGGTCGTGCAGGAACTCGGCGTTAAAGGCCGCGCCGCTCTCAAAGGCGTACTCCTGGAGCTGGCGGCGGCAAAAGGCGTGGATCGTATGGATGGCCGCGTTGTCAAACTCGCGCAACGCGTCGCGCAGCAGGGTTTGAACGTGCTCGCGCCGGGCAGGCTCGGTGTACTGCCCGATCAATCCGCGCAAAAAGGGATCGCTGGAATGGACGTTGCCATTGAGAGCCTGGCGCGCCGAACGCAGCCGGGCGCGGATGCGATCGCGCAGTTCGCCTGCCGCGGCCTCGGTAAAGGTCACCACCACGATCTGCTCCGGCCTGAGCCCCTGTTCCAGGACCAAACGCAGGTACAGGGCCGCGACGGCGAATGTCTTGCCCGAGCCCGCGCCCGCCTCTACCAGCCGCACCCCGGCCAGCGGCTCCCCAAGCAGGTCCAGTTCCCGGTTCATGCGCCTTTTCCCTTGCCGCTCACGGCTGTTTTGGCCCGGCCCTTGGACTTGGCCCCGGGAACATCGCTGTGCGCGAGCAGCGGTGAAAACACCCGCCTGGCCAATGCCGCGAACTCCTCGTCCAGGGGCTCCTGCTCGCCAAAGTACATGCTGAAATATTCGTTCTGGCCTTCACCGCGCGCCCATTGCCCGCCCCGCCACGTCCCTCGCGCCGCGCCGAGCGCGGCCTGTTCGCCCTTGACCGCTGCCTTGGCGAACTCCCAGCTCGTCTTGGGAAAAAACTTCAGGGGCGCGTCCAGCCCCATCCCGCGCAAGGCCACCAAGTCCCCCAACGCGTGCAGGGCCTCGTCCCGGCCCATGGGCAACAAGCGCAGCTCATCCGTCTTGGCCGCGTCCTTGCGGCACAGGAGCATGGTCTCACGCGGCAGGGCGGACTGGCCCTGCTTGGCCGCCGCATTGAGAAACAGGTGATCGAGCCAGGCCCCGAGCACGCTCGCCCCATGCAGTTTCGACACCCGCGCCAGCACGTGCCGGTCCGGGTATACCCGCTCCAGACGCCCGCTGAACATGAGTTCCCCGCTGTCCGGCCCCAGGGAAAACTCGCAGGTCTCCAGGGCCAGGCCCTCTTGCCCCTGTGTCAATTCCGCGATGCGCCGGGCCAGGGGCGCGACCTCGGCGAGCAGGGTCCCCAGCAGGCTCGCGCCCAGTTCGCCGGGCGGCAACTGGTTTTCTCCCCGAACCGAGGCAAGCATGTCCCTGAAATCCCGGCCCTGGACCGCGCCGGCAAGCAGCTCTTGGCGCAGCGCGTACTTGTCCAGCTCGTCCACGGTCTCCAGGGGCTCCACATCCCCCAGGCCAGGGTCGCCCGGCCCCAGGGAAAAGCCCATGCGCTCGCGCGTGAACACGGCCGCCGGGTTGCGCAGGAACCGGCTCAAATCGTCCAGGCCCAGGCTCGTGGCCTGGGTTGACGCGGTTGCGTCAGGCATTGGCTGCGTTGCCCGCGTACAGTCGACGCCCTCTTGCAGGCCCCGCCTGGCCGCCAATCCCGCGGCCCCGTCACGATCTTCCTGGGAGTAACTGAACAGCTTGGCCCCCTCATTGCGGGACTCGGGCCGGAAATACTCGGCGTGAAAGCCCTGCAAGCGGTGGGTCACCCGCGCCACGTCCAGGGCCGAACCGCCGCCCTCGGCCTCGCAGTTGTCTTCCACATAATCGCTGAGTTCACTGACCAGCACGCTGGGCGGCGAGAGGGAGTTGTCCTTGCTGGACTGGCCTGTGTAACTGATGTGCAGGGCTTTTCGCGCGGAGACCAGGGCTTCCAGGAACAGGTAGCGGTCGTCGCCGCGCCGGGTCCTGTCCAGGGGACGGGGCGAAGCCGCCATGAGGTCGAAACCCGGCGTGGGATCGCGGCGGGGGTAGCCCGGATCATTCATGCCTGCCAGCCAAATCACGCCAAAGGGGATGGCCCGCATGGGCAGCATGGAGCAGAAGGTCACCCCGCGCGAGAGATAGCCCTGCGAGCGGACCTGGTCCCCGAGCTTGAGCAGGAGCGCGGCGCGGATTTCGGCGGCTTCTGCCTTGGCAAGGCAACGTCCCCTGCGCGCCTCGTCGGCCATCTCGCCCACGGCCCTGCGCACCAAGGCCAGATCCCGGGCCGTGGCCGGGGTCTCTTCAATAAAATCGTTGAGGATGGTGTGCAGCAGCTCGGCCCAGGCCGGGATGTCCCGCTCCTGGTCCAGTTCCTTGACCCGCGCGGCCAGGAGCTGGAAAAACTCGAGCAAGCGGCCCAGGAGCTTGGCCTGCTCGTTGTCCTGTACGGGCTGGGGCCGCGCACCCCGAAACACCCGTCCGTCCTCGGGCGTGAGCGCCACGCCCAGGACCAGCCGGGTCAGGCCCGAGCGCCAGGAAAATTCCTCAAATCCTGGAAATCCCAAGTCCTCCCGGTGCTCCTGGTGAAGCCCCCAGCGCACTCCCGCCTCGCGCATCCAGTCCCGGACCAGGGCCAGGTCCGCCTCGTCCATGGCAAAGCGAGCGGCCACCACCGGGCTGCGCAGCACGGCCATGACCCGCGAGGCCTCGAACCGCGCCCGGCCCAAGTCGAGAATGGCCAGCAGCACCTTGGCCACGGGCCCTTGCGCCGCGTCCCTGTCGTCCAGGGAATACGGGATGGACGGTCCCGAGCCACCGGCCCCGCCCGGCCCGAACACGGCCCGGATATACGGCGCGTACTCCTCGATGTTCGGAGCCATGACCAGGAAATCCCGCGGTGTGAGTTCGGGGTCCCTGTCCATGTGCGCCAGGATGTGGTCGCGCAGCACCTCCATCTCGCGCATGGGGCCGTGGCAGGAGTGGATGCGCAGCGACTGGTCCGTGGCGCCGATCACATGCTTGTTGCCGCTCGCAGCGGGATGGCGCAATTCCAGGATGTCGCGCTGGATGTTTGCCAGAAGCGTGGGCCGCGCGTCATTCCTGTCCGCTTCCGGCTCTTCCGGCTCTTCCTGCTCTTCCGGCTCAGCTTCGGAAAAAGCCTCCACCATGTGCGCGTCACGCTCCAGCAGGGCCTCGAAAAATTCCTGGCCCACGCCGCCCATGGAGGCCAGGAGCGGGTTGCCCTGGTCCGCGTGGCCCAACTCCTTGACCCCGAGCTTGCGCGCCAAGCGGGCCGCCCGCTTTTCGTCAATAATGTCGCCCCAGTACTCTCGGCAGGGATTGAGGAAATACATGTCCACGGGGATATGCTTCGACAGCCTGTCGAGAATATCAAGATATGCGGGCGGCATGGAGGAGATGCCAAAGATGCTGATCCTGCCGTGGGGGCCGGGGTAGCCGTGGGCCGTCAAATGAGCGAGATAGCGTTCCTGCAACGCGGCCCGGCCAAAGTGCGCGCCCTGGCCGGATATCTCCCGCCACAACAGGGCCTGCCAGGCCTCGTGCGCGCCGGTCTCGCCTTGGTTTTTCGTGGCAAGCGGCCCCTTGCCCGCGTCCCAGGCCCGGACCATGTCCGGCCGAAACAGGGTGTACTGGTCCAGGAGCACGGCCACGCGCCGGGCCAGGGAAAAGGCGCGGGCCGGACCGTCCGTGCGCAAATACCGCAGCACCTCGTCGGGCAGCTCCACCTTGGAGCCATTCGACCCGTCCCCGGCCTCTTTGAGCAGCTCCCACACCGCCCAGGTCATGGAGCCCGCATCAAAGCGGGCCGCCTCGGGCAAGTCGCTGAACGCGCCGGAAAACAGCTCGTAGATCAGGCCCACGGGAAAGGGAAAGCGCACGTTGGCGCAGACGCCCCGCGTCTCGGCCAGGGCCATGGACACGTAGCGCTGCATGGGGCGGCTTTGCACAACCACCACTTCGGGTGTCATTGGGTCAAGTGGATCAAGGGGGTCAAGGGGATCAAGAGAATCGCCAGACGCCAGGGACTCGGCCAGGAGCCGGGCCAAGCGCTCCAGCCGGTTCGAGCTGACCACGCGCAGCCCTGGCCCGCGAATGGAGTCCGCGCCCCGGCCCTGCTCAACCACATCAAGGCCAGGCAGCCGCCCTTGCCTTTGCCCCGGCTTCATGGAATGTTTCCTTGCTTGCTGCACGAGGTATCCCCATGCAAACCCATCTTGTTTTTGTCTACGGCACCCTGCGCCAGGGTTTTTCCAATCATGGTCTTATGCACGGCGCTCGTTTCCTGGGCGCGGCCCGGACCAAGGAGAGCTTTGCCCTGTACTGCGAGACCATCCCCTATGTCTGCACCAAGACGCGGGTCTCGCCCATTATTGGCGAAGTCTATGAAGTGGACTCGGCCCTGCTCGCGGCCTTGGACCGGCTCGAAGAGCATCCCCGCTGGTACGAGCGGCGTCCTGCCCGAATTCTGCTCAACGATTCGGGACAAGAGATGACCGCTTGGTGTTATTTCAACGACCATCCCCGGGGGGTGTTGGTGCCGTGCGGAGATTTCGCGGATGCGGCCCGCGCCTCGGACCGGGACGTGGCCAGGGTGGTGGCCAAGGGCGCGGGCGGGTAGGCTGCTGAGAAAACACCATCTGCCGCGTCCCTGAAAAAAGCCCAAGACGCTTAGCTGAGTGTTGAAAAAACTGTTTTGCGCGGGCTGTTCAAAAAGTGCCAGATGCGAGGAACAGGAAAAAGGCAAGGCGCGCAGTCCTTTAGCCGTTAAATGAGCTTGCGAATCTTAGGGATAAAGAGAGCAATGCTGTAGTACACATACATAAGCGTCTTGGCTTTTTCCTGTGACGAAGCAGATGGTGCTTTTTCAACAGCCTGTTAGGATTTAAGCACGTAGTATCTATTCAGGCGCCAGGACCATGCAGAAGGTCAGAACATTGGACTCGCCCCGGCGCTCGTAGTCGACGGTTTCCGTCATTTCCTTGATAAAGAAGATGCCCAGGCCGCCGATGTTGCGGTCTTCCATGGGCGCGTCCGTGTCCGGGTCCTCGCGGCCCATGGGGTCAAAGGCCGGGCCCTGGTCCTCGATGCTGAAGCAGACCAGCCCCTTGTCCTGGTTCTGGCCGGAGAAACAGCGCATGCGGATGTCGCCGTTGCCGTCGGGATACGCGTAATTGATGACGTTGACCAGGGCCTCTTCCAAGACCAGGTCGAGTTTCGGCCCCAGGGCCGGACTCATGCCCAAGAGCTCCCCTTGTTCAGCGGCGAACGCCTGGAAGGGAGCCAGGGAGTCCATATGGGCCGGGAGAATGAGTTCCGCTGCCTCACCCTTCGGCAAGGGCGTCCTCCAGGGTGTCGAAGATGGGGAACATGGAGGAAAAGCCGGACACGGAAAACACTTCCTGGACCATACCGTCCAGGTTGCAGAAACGGATTCCGCCCTGCTTGGCCTTGAGCTTCTTGGCCACGGAGAGCACGGAGCGCAAGCCCGCGCTGGAAATGTACTCCAGGCTGCCAAAGTCCACGATAAAGTCCGTGTTCCCGGCCTCCATGATCTCGCCGCTCTTTTCCTCGAATTCCGGGGCCGTGACCGCGTCCATGCGTCCCGTGACCTTGATTACGGTGCTGTTGCCCTGCTTCTGGCTCTCGAATTCCATTTGTGCTCCTACTCACACGACAAGGTTTCGCGTCATTGCGGACAGGCCGTCGATACTTCCCATCCCCTTTTTGTGTACACGCAGCCAGGGAACTTTGTAAAGCAAAGGAAAATCAGCCGAAAGTTTTTTTTTCAGGCTTGGTCCATGAATACAAGCCCGGTGCGCTGCTCAAAGCTGCGTGAGGATTCGGCCCGTTGACTACGGCCTTCGACCTCGCCAAAGGTGTGGGGATACATGACGGCTTGGTCGCCCACCATCTCTTGGGTAGTCATCACGGCCCGGTGCAGGACGCGTTCGATCTCGGCGGTAATGGTGGATTCCCGGCCGCCCATGGCCAGGATCACGTTCCACAGGGCTTCCCTACTGATGGGCCGGGGATCGGCCACCGCTTTCATGGACTCCAGAATCATGGTGAGAATTTACCGCCCCTTGGATGTTCCGTCAAATGCCGGGCGCGGGGCCTAGCCCTTGCCCTTGGTCTTGGTCTTGTTGGGCCGGGCGTTGCCTTCCACGAACTCAATGATTTTTCCGGCAATGTCCACCGAGGTCGCGTTCTCTATACCTTCCAACCCCGGTGAGGAATTGACCTCCAGGACCACGGGACCATGATTGGAGCGCAGCACGTCCACGCCGCAGACATTGAGGCCCATGATCTTGGCCGCGCGCACCGCGGTCGAACGCTCCTCGGGTGTGATCTTCACGCTCTTGGCCTCGCCGCCCCGGTGCAGGTTGGAACGGAAATCTCCGTCCTTGGCCTTGCGCTTCATGGCCGCCACGACCTTGCCGCCGATCACTAAACACCGGATATCGCTGCCCTTGGCTTCCTTGATGTATTCCTGGACCAGAATGTTGGCGTG
>QZKZ01000189.1 GCA_004796465.1 Desulfovibrio sp. | reverse complement strand
TGCGGGGGCCGCGCCGCCAGGTCCGCCCTGGCCACCTGGAGGCGGTCCTCCGGCTTGAGCCATGCCTTCGCCCTTGCCCCCACTCTCTCCCGCGGAAAGCCTTTCACCGTCCATGGCCTCTTCCATGGTGTCTTCCATGGCCTCAAGGTCTTCCTCGCTCAGACCCAAGGCCTCGCTCACCACTTCCTTGATCTCTTGCTTTTGCTCGTCGGTGAGCTCATCCGGGGACATACCCTTGTATTCCGAGAGCTTGGTCTCAAGCAAGGCGCGAGCCTCGTCTGAAAAGTCCACGGTGTCGCCCATGGCGCTGCGCAACTGTTCCAACCTGGCTATATCCTGACGTCCCGCGCCGATCTCCTCTCCCTGGGAAAGGGCGGTGTAGTCCACCTGCACTGAATACGAATCTATCCCATTGACCATGACCCACCTCCTGGGTTTTCCGGGTGCAATACTCTGTTCGGCGCTCAGTTGTCCGGTGTTTAGGTCCTTCACGCAATCTTGAGCCTGTCTTAACAATTCTTGACCTTCACCCTTGAGAAACGACCACTCTTTGCGGTTCCCCAGGAAACCTTTCTTGCTTGGGCAAGCGCCAACCCCACAGAGCACCCTTGTCAATCCGGCCTGGGCTGGTTATTTCTCAGTTTTGGGCCAGAACCGGCCACCACCCCCCACAGCGAGGACAATCATGGCGTATAAAGACCTGCAAGCCTTTATCAAAGACTTGGAAGAAGCCAACGAGCTCAAGCGCATCAGTGAGCCCTTGGACCCTTATCTGGAGATCGCCGAGGTCACGGACCGGGTGAGCAAGGCCGTGGGACCGGCCCTGCTGTTCGAGGCGGCCCGGGGCAGTGAATTCCCGGTGCTGACCAACGCCTTCGGCTCGTACCCGCGCATGCACATGTCCCTGGGCGTGGACAGCCTGGACGAGGTGGGCGAGCAGGTCAACGAATTCGTGGAGATCGAAAAGCCGGACTCGATCATGAAGAAGCTCAAGATGATCCCGAAGCTGGCCAAGATGGCCAACATCTTTCCCAAGGAAGTGGCCAAGGGCGCATGCCAGGAAGTGGTCTACACGGGCGACGACGTGGACCTCTCGATCATGCCCGTGCTCACCACCTGGCCCGAGGACGGGGGCCCGTTCATCACCCTGCCCCTGGTCATCACCAAGAACCCGGAGTCAGGCAAGCGCAACGTGGGCATGTACCGCATGCAGGTCTTTGACAAGAACAGCACGGGCATGCACTGGCACCGCCACAAGGGCGGGGCCTATCACTACGAGCTGGCCGAGAAAAAGGGCGAACGCTTGGAAGTGGCTGTGGCCCTCGGTCCTGAGCCCGCCACCACCTACGCGGCCACCGCGCCCCTGCCCGACGACATTGACGAGTTCCTGTTCGCGGGTTTCCTGCGCCAATCCCCGGTGGAGCTGGTCAAATGCAAGACCGTGGACCTCGAGGTCCCGGCCGAGTCCCAGTTCGTGCTCGAAGGTTATGTTGAGCCGGGGGAGCGGCGCAGGGAAGGCCCGTTCGGCGACCATACCGGCTACTACTCCCTGGCCGACGACTATCCCGTGTTCCACGTCACGGCCCTGACCCACCGCAAGGACGCCGTTTACCCGGCCACCCTGGTGGGTCCGCCGCCCATGGAAGACTGCTACATGGGCAAGGCCACCGAGCGCATCTTCCTGCCCCTGATCAAGAAGCAGCTCCCGGAAGTCGTGGACATGAACCTGCCCTTGGAGGGCGTGTTCCACAACCTGTGCTTCGTGTCCGTGGACAAGCGTTTTCCCGGCCAGGTGCGCCGGGTCATGTACGCCCTGTGGTCCATGGGCCAGATGATGTTCACCAAGATGATCGTGGTGGTGGACGCGGACGTGGACGTGCAGAACACCTCCGAGGTCCTGTGGCGCATGGGGAACAACGTGGACCCGCGCCGCGACGTGGTCATCCTGGACGGTCCGCTGGACGCCCTGGACCATGCCTCGCCCACGGCCTTTTTCGGCGGCAAGATGGGCATCGACGCCACCAAAAAGGGCCCCGAGGACAACCACCACCGCGAGTGGCCCGATTCCCTGCGCATGTCCGTGGAGGTGCAGGTGCGCATTGACGAGCTCTGGGACAAGCTGGGGATCGACTAATGGCCGCCCATACCGCCACCCGCCGCATAGTCCTGGCCATGACCGGGGCCAGCGGCGTGCCCTATACGGTCCGGCTCCTGGAGGCCCTGAGCAATGCCCCTGGCGTTGAGCCCCACCTCATTGTGTCCGACGCCGCGCTCAAGGTCATGGCCCTGGAGTCGGACACCACGCTCCAGGACCTTTCCGCCATGGCAGCCCAGGTCTACACGCAAAAGGACTTGGCTGCCGGGCCTGCCAGCGGCTCGTGGCTGCACGCGGGCATGGTGGTTTGCCCTTGCTCCATGGCGTCGCTGGCCGCCATTGCAAATGGTTTCGGCGCCAACCTCATCCACCGCGCCGCTGACGTGACCCTCAAGGAGGGCCGCAAGCTCATTCTGGTCACGCGCGAGACCCCGCTCAACCAGATCCATATCCAGAACATGCTCCAGGCCTCCCAGGCCGGGGCGGTTCTGCTGCCTGCTTGTCCGGGTTTCTACCACCAGCCCCAAAGCATCGGCGAACTGGTGGACCAGATCGTGGGCCGTGTCCTGGATCGGCTTGAAGTGGAGCATCAGCTTGGGCCGCGTTGGGCTGAAGAGTAAGAACACGTTGGGGCTTTGCCCCAGACCCCAGCAGGGGGCGCTGCCCCCTGCACCCCCACCTGTTTTTTCTGTTTTTATTACTAAGTATAACCGCCATCGACATCGCCTCATGGAACTTGTATAGGCTTGCCAGAAACCAGAACACCCCTGAGTATAGCAAGCGAGGCGACCATGAAACGAATTCTAGCGAAGTGTGTGATGTTGGCGTTGCTTCTTTGTCCTGCTTCCTTGGTCCAGGCCCAGGAAGTGGGCGACGAGTGGGTGGAGCCCATTACCGGCATGGAGTTCGTTTGGGTGCCTGGGGGGTGTTATGAGATGGGGTGTGGGGAGT